>DASZXM010000669.1:0-11207 GCA_035546415.1 Pseudonocardiaceae bacterium | reverse complement strand
CCGGTGTGCGTGGTCAGCGTGACCGTCTCGTTCGAGATCGCCATGCCGTCTGGGAAGTCGTCCGGCGACAAGCCGAGCACGGTGGCCCCGGTGCGGTGGTCGAGCACGTCGACCTCGACCGGAGTCGCCTCGCTCGGTGTGTCCGCCACCACGACGGACAGATCGACCAGCCTGGTCATGCTGTGTGCTCCCCGTTGGCTCGCAGCTTCTCCGACTCCGCCTTGACGGCGCCCAGGTCGGCGACGCTGTTGCGCTCGACGGCCGCCTTGATCAGCTCCTCGGCCTCGTCGAACGGGTACTTGCCGGCGACCAGCCCGTCAACGGGTTCGGCGGCGCGGAAGTCGTGCGTGAGCACCAGTTGAGTGGTGCGGTCGTCGACGGGCAAAGCCCGCCACTGGCCACCCATGTGGCCCATCATCGGCGCGTGCTCCAACTGCCGGTAGGCGATCGTCCTGCGGGACTTGTCGATGTCCCGCCGGGAAACCCACGACTGGGTCTGGCCGCTGACGTCCACGACGAGCCTGGCGATCTGGTGCTCCGGCGACTCCTCCAGGATCGTGACCTCCTGGGTGGGCGGGAAGATCCGCGCGTAGCCTTCGACATCGACGAGCACGTCCCAGACGAGCTGGCATGGCGCGTCGACGGTCACCGTGTGTTCGGTGTGGTGCATGGTGCTCCTTCCGGTTGCCAGGCCGAGCAGTTCCGTGTGGTTGGCGTACGCGGCTTCGTAGTCGATGCGGTCCCGCCAGCCGGAGATGAAGTCGTGGACGTGCGGGAGTTCGGAGAACTCGGCCAGATCTGTGATGTCCGCACAGGCGAACTGGGCCACGTGGTCGGCCGTCATCCCTTTGGCCTGCTCGTCCACGGGCAGCAGGTGGTGCGGACCGTGGCCGAACGCGACTACCAGGGGCGATTCGGTCGCCACGGCACGCAACCCGTCGAAGAACCGCGTCCTGTCCTCTTCGGACACCGTCGACGCGAATCGGTAGATCAACGTGTGGATGATCACTGGAACCTCCGTCGTCGCTGCTGCCGAAGCTAGGCAGGCCGGCTTGAGCATTCGTGAAGGAGCACTGGGGTGACCGGGCTCGGTCGGTCCTGCATCGGCTTTCAAGGCGGGATCGGGAACATCGGAGCCGAGCCCGGACGCCCGGAGAGGAGAAACGACGCATGGCAACGCTCACCGAAGCGGCACCCGGCATCGTCCCGCTGGCCAGGCAATACGCCCAAGTCGGCGAACACGACCGCCGGATCGCACCAGAGGTGGCCGACGCGCTGGTCACCGGTGGCTTCGCACGCCATTTCGTGCCCGAGCGGTTCGATGGCACCGAGGGTTCGTTCACCGAGCTGCGGTCGGCGCTGGTCACGGTCGGCGAGGGATGTGCGTCGGCGTCCTGGCTGGGCCTGATCCTGGCGTCCTCCGGCCGGATCGCCGCCTACCTGCCCAAGGAGGGCCAACACGAGGTCTGGAGCCAGGGCGCGGACACCCCGATCGCCACGGCGCTGGCGCCGTCCGGCCGTGCCGTCCCGGAGCCGGAAGGCTGGCGGCTGAGTGGGCGTTGGTCGTTCGTGAGCGGTATCGACTTCGCCGATTGGGCGTTCTTGTGCGTCAAGCCCGAGGCCGGCGAACCGATGTTCTGCGCGGTGCCCAACGGTGAGTACACCGTCGACGACACGTGGTTCACCGTCGGCATGCGCGGCACCGGCAGCAACACGGTCGTCGTGGACGACACGTTCGTCCCGGCCCACCGCGCGTACCCGCAGCGGGACCTGCTGACCGGGCACAGCGACAACGCCGACGGCACCGGTTACGACGTTCCGCTGCTGGCGTCCATGCCGCCGCTGTTCGCCGCGCCGGCGCTGGGTGCGGCCCGCACGGCGCTAGCCGCGTGGTTGGGCCTTGTGGCCGAACGCGGCGGTACCGGCGACTCGGTCAACCGGGACGTCCTCGTCCGGACGTTCGCCGAACTGGACGCGGCCGACGCGGTCACGGCGGAAGCGACCCGCACGGCGGACGCGGGAGTCCCGCCGCGGCCGGTGGTGCTGCGCAACGCCCGCGCCGCCGCCCTGGCGGCCGACGCGCTGCGCACGGCGGTCGACCGCCTGTACATCGCGGGCGGCAGCTCGGTGCAGGCCGAGGGCGACCCGATCCAGCAGGCGTGGCGCGACATCCACGCCGCCACGTCGCACAACGTGCTGCGCTTCGCGTGGACCCGCGACCAGTTGGCGTCCCTCACCTGGCCCGCGTGACGCGGACGCGGGAGCGGGTTCGGCGCAGAATTTCTCCCGATCCGGTCACATTGTCGGCGCGCGAACAGTCATGGAGGTGATGTCGTCCCCGGGCACCGGCCCGGGGACCCACTTCGATGATGATGGAGGACGCCGTGGCAGCACGGATTCCCGACGTCAACGCACTCGTACCGGAGGTCCAGGAGGTGGCGGGTGCGCTGGTCAGAGCCGCGGGGAACGGTTCGGTGCCGGCAGCGACGATCAGCCTGGTGTACCTGCGTGCCGGTCAGATCGTCGGCAACACCTACCAGGTGATCCGGCACTCGGTGGACCTGCGTAAGGCGGGGGAGAGCGAGGAACGGATCGCCAGCACGGCGACCTGGTGGGACGCACCGTACTTCACCGACGCCGAGCGTGCCGCGCTGGCGTTGACCGACGCGGTGTTCCAGCCGGGTGCACGGGGCCAGGAACGGGTGCCCGACGAGGTGTTCGCCGAGGCGTCGAAGCACTACGACGACAAGGCACTGGCCACCCTGCTGGTGTTGCTGGCGTCGGCCGGTTTCTGGATGAACATCGCCCTGGTGCTCAAGCCGCCGCCCGCCGGGCAGGAAGCCGCGTGACGGGCGCGGGCCGGTGCCACGGGGGCGCCGGCCCGGCTACGTGGACCTTGAACCGGCCGAGTCCGGACGTCGGCGACGGCAACGCCCGGCCGGGATGTCCCGGCCGGGCGTCGTGGTGGTGACCGGTGTTCAGTTGTCCGAATCGGACGACGGGATGTACGCGCCCGGAACCTGGTTGGGCGCGTAGATCTTGCTCTCACCCGGGTAGGGCTTCGTCCACCCGTGCATCTGGTACCACGTGAAGTGGTTCATCTGCTCCGGGTTGGCGTAGTCCGGCACCGCGTTGGGACCCGTCAGCCGCTGCTGCGACTGCCAGGTCTGCCACTGGGCGGCCACCTGCTTCTCGCTCGCCGGGACCGTCGTGGACGGTTCCTGCGCCGCGTACTGCGGGGCCACGGTGTCCGCACCACAGCTCGGCATCGTCGAGAGGCCCAGCGTCAGCGACGTCCGGTTCGGGACCGCCGTGAACGGCGTGTAGTTCGGCTTCGACGTGAACGCCGTGGTCATCGGCGTCGCCGCGCTGTCGAGCTGGTTCATCGGCTTGATGCCGAGGATCTGCTCGATGGTGCGGATCATCGTGATCTGTGAGTAGTACCGGTTGTCGACCACACCGTGCTGGGCCCAGGGGCTGATGATCTGGATCGGGGCACGGTGGCCGTCGACGTGGTCCAGACCGGCCTGGGAGTCGTCCTCGACGACGAAGATCGCCGAGTCCTTCCAGTACTTGCTGTGCGAGATGGTGTCGACGATCTGGCCGACGGCGAGGTCGTTGTCGGCGACCTGGGCGGCCGGGCTCGGCGGGCCACCGGTGTGGTCACTGGACAGCCAGAACATGTTCAGGTTGGCCGGACCGTTCTTCTCGAAGTCCTGCTTCCAGATCTGCTCCCGGTAGATGTCCGGCACCGACGTGTCGAACTTCGGGAAGCCGGGCACCGAGACGTCGTTGAGCGACGGGATCGGCGAGGCCGACACCATCGGGTACGCCGTCTGGGAACCGGTGGCGGCCATCGTCTTGGCGTCGCAGTACAGGTTCTGCCACGTGGCACCGGCCGGCTTGGTGAGGAACTGCTGGAACTCACCGAAGTCCCGCACCGTCTTGCCGGCCGACTCGGCACCGCTCCAGATGGTGCCGGACGTCTGGTGGCCCAGCGCGTCGTCCTCGGTGTCGTAGCTGCGCAGGTACTCACCTGCCGAGGACTCGGTGTACTCCGGGTCGTCGGCCTGCATCAGCCAGTTGTGACCCTCGGCGGAGTTGGTGCCCACGTCGTAGGTGTTGTCGTAGAGACCGAACTGCGTCGCCAGCGCGTGCTGGTTGGGCGTGACGTTCTCGCCGAACTGGGCGACGGCCGGGTCGCCGTTGCCCTGCGACATGTCACCGAAGTCCTGGTCGTAGGTCCGGTTCTCCTTGACGATCAGGAAGACGTGCTTGATCGTCGACGGGTCGCCGAGCCGCGCCGGGACCGGCACCGGCCGCGCCGGCTTGCCCTTGGCGTACTGGACGTTGTTGTTGTTCCAGCCGTTCAGCTTGAAGACCTTGGCCGTGTAACCGCGGATGGCCGGGTCGTTGGGCAGCGTGAAGCGGGTGAGGCTGGAGGTGGTGTCGTGCGTGCCGTGACCGGCCGCCGTGGTGGGCCGGCGGGCGTCGATGCCGCGCGTGTTGGACACCAGGATCTGGTTGCCGACCGTGGCGATGTCCTCGGGGAAGTAGTCCGTCGGCAGCAGACCGATGTACCGGATCCCGTCGTGCGCGTTGCTGAAGCGGTAGACCGCCACCGCGTTGGCACGGCCCAGCGTGACCAGCAGGTGACCGTCCTTGGTGACGGTGATGCCGTCCGGCTCGTAGCCGACGCTCGCCTCGGGCCACGGCTGCGTGTTGATCGTCTGGACCACCTTGTTCCTGGTGGTGTCGATGACCGAGACCGTGTTGCTGTTCGTGTTGGCCACGAACACCGTGTTGCCCTTGGCGTACTCCGCGGTCGGGTGCAGGCCGACGTTGATCGTCGAGACGGCGGCGGAGGCGTTCGCCGTGTCGATGACGCTGACGGTGCCCGTCGTGGTGGAGCCGGTGAGCGGGCTCGCCGGCACCTGGGTGCCGTAGGAGTTCAGCGTCGTGTCACCGGCGACGGGCAGCCGGCCGCCCTCGTTGGTCACGTAGAGCTTGCCGCCGACGAGGACCATGCCGCGCGGGGCGACGCCGGTGTTCCAGCTCTCCTCGATGGCACCGGTCGCCGCGTTCATGGCCACGACGCGGTTCTGGCCGTTGACCGCCGCGTACACGGTGGAGCCGTCGGCGGAGAACAGCGCCGTCGCCGACAGGGCGTGCTTGGAGCCCTGGGCCGCGATCGGCACGTTGACCGGGTTGGCCAGGCTGCCGTCGGCGTTCACCGTGAACTTGGTGTAGCCGTCGGTCCGCGACAGCCACAGCGACTTGCCGTCGGGGGAGTAGGCCGGACCCTGCTGGCCCACGTCGTTGCCGCTGATCTTCAGGTCCACGCCGGTGGAGCTGCCGATGACCTGCTGAACCTTCCAGTTCTTCAGGTCGACGACGACCATCGAGCCCAGGCCGTCGGTGACCATCGCGGCGAGGTGCGTGCCGTCCGGGCTGACCGTCGAGGACATGATCTTGCCGTTGTTGATGACCAGCCGGGTGCCGATCGGGTCGATGTACTGGTCGCTGGAGATGACCTCGCCCTTGTCGGTCAGCTGCCCGACCTGCTGTGTACCGAATTGCTGCGTCGACGCGGAACCCATGCTGGCGCCCGTGAAGACGAGTGCGATCGACGCGACACCGGCCTGCACGAGGCGGCGTCTGCCGGTGAGTTGTCCGAGAAGACCGGAGCGGCGCTTCCCGACACGCCGTCGGCGTGTTACCTGCATCTACTCATCCCTTCTGGGGGTAACGGGGGACTCAGGGGGTGGCGGGCAGGAGGTCGACGGTGCCGTCGAACTGCCACAACGGGTTCGGCTGGTCCCCGGTGGCCGTCCGGAGCATGAAGTAGCCGTTGACCTCCTTGGGCCCGTCGCCGTCGGCCACGTACCGGCCGTCGGAGGTGACGTCGAGCTGGTAGATGGCCGACCCGGTGACGGCGACGCCGGGCAGGTGCCAGGAGACGACGCACCGCCAGTCGTTGCCGGGGCCTTCCGGCGCCACGAGGCCGTCGCCCTTGGTGCACGCGGCGGTGGCGCCCAGCGCGGCCTCGGCGACGTCCGGGCGGTGCAGTTCCGCCGTCTGCAGGCGGTAGATGTGGGCGAACGCCGTGGCGACCGACCGCTGGATCTTGTCCTGGTCGATGCCCGAGCCGGTGGGCTCGGCCGTGACGGCGATGACCCCGATCGACACGGCGAGCAGCCCGACCAGCGGCAGGGCACCGGCCAGCAGCGCCCGGCGGCCCGCGCCCTCGTTGGTGACGTTGGTGAAGTCGCGGCGCAGGAACACCAGGTACGCCAGGGTGGCCGCGACGGCCGCCCACACCAGGCTGACCACGATGCTGATCATTAGCGGCCCGAGCTGTGCCGGGCTGGTGAACAGGCCGATCCAGGCGATGTAGCCGTAGCTGGGCAGGGCGAGGCGCACCGCGACGGGCAGCGGCAGCATCTGCGCGAGGTCCATGGCGATGGCCACGATCACCGGAAGCAGCAGGCCCATCGGCGACCGGCCCAGCGCGACGGACCCGAGCAGCCCGATGGCGGCCAGCGCCAGCGTCGGCGCGAGTGCGCACAGCCAGGCGAGCAGCACCTGGCCCGCGGCGTCGCCGGACCCGAGCAGATGCCCGTCCAGGCCGACCAGCGGCTGGTTGCCGACGGCCACGAGCCCGCCGACCACGCCGGACACGGTCAGCCCCACGACGAGCAGCAGGACGACGGTGAGGCTGGCCAGTGTCTTCGCCACGAAGATCCGCCGGTACGACCGCACGGCCACCAGCAGGTGGCGCCAGGTGCCCAGGCGGTCCTCGACGGCGAACACGTCGCCGGCCACCAGTGACGTGAGCAGCGGCAGCGCGTACGTGCCGGCGAAGCCGAGCATCACCAGCGACCCGGCCCAGCCGCTGGCGTTCATCCAGCGGCCGAACGTGGTGTCGGTGGGCAGGTCGCTCTGCTGGCTCACCACGGCGACGAACAGTGCGGGCGCGATCCAGCAGGCCAGGATCAGCAGCCGGACCCGCCACTGGGCGAGCAGCTTGACCAGTTCGAAGCGGTAGCCGCGGGCCACCGAGACGGGACGGGCCGCGGTGGGCGTCTCGGTGACGGTCGCGGTCATCGACCGACCTCCTGCTCGGTGAGGGCGAGGAACGCGGCTTCCAGCGGTGACACCACGGGCGCCAGTTCGCGTACCGCGATGTCGGCGTGCACCAGCCGCGCCACCAGGTCGTCCAGGGCGGGCACCAGCGTGCGCACGACGAGCACCTCGGTGTCCTGCCGTACGGCGTCGCCGTCCTCGACGATGTGCACGCCGGGCGCGTCCAGGGCGAGCGCACGGGCGGCGTCCGGGTCGGAGGTGCGGACCCGGTAGTCCAGTTCGCGGCTCTCGGCGGACAGTTTGCCCAGTGGGCCGGAGAACGCGACGCGTCCGGTGGCCAGGATGGTCACTTCGGAGCACAGCGCCTCGACGTCGTCCATCCGGTGACTGGACAGCACCACCGTGGCGCCGTCGGCGACCAGCCGGTTGAGGACGCCGTGCACGTGCCGCTTGCCGGCCGGGTCCAGGCCGTTGGCCGGTTCGTCGAGCACCAGCAGTCGCGGTCGGGTGAGCAGCGCGGCGGCCAAGCCCAGCCGCTGGCGCATGCCCAGGGAGAAGCCGCGGACCCGGTCGTCGGCGACGTCGGTGAGTCCGACCTGGTCGAGCACGTCGCCGATGTTCGCCGTGCGCGTCTCCCGGCCGCGGAGCCGGGCCAGCGCGGCCAGGTTCTGCCGCGCGCTGAGCGACGGGTAGAGGCCGGGGCCGTCGACGAAACCGGCGATGCCGTCCGGGGCCGTCAGCGCCCGGCCGATCGGCGCGCCGAGGATCTCCAGGTCGCCCTCGTCGGCAACGGCCAGGCCCAGCAGCAGGCCCAGCAGTGTCGTCTTCCCCGCGCCGTTCGGGCCGACCAGGCCGTGGATCTGCCCCGCGGCCACCTCCAGGTCGATGCCGTCCAGCGCGACGATGTCGCCGAACGATTTGGTGATCCCGCGGCACCGCACCGCGACAGTTGTCTCCATGTGGTCCTCTCCCAGCGAGCTTCCAGGAAGGTAAGCACTTCACATGACCTGCACACCGGGGGCGGCTGAACGCTGGTTTAACTGATGACAACCGCTGTTCACCAGCGCGGTTGCCGCGAAGAATTTTCACAAATTAGCGAAGTTAAGCATCGCCGCCGCCGGTCGCCGTATACCTGGTGACGTCATGGCCTGGCGGACCCGCCGCCGTCCAGGGAGTCCGATCGACTGTGACCGTACGACCGGTGCCTTCGCCCGCACCGCCCGGACGCACGTGTCGCCACACGTGAAGGAGAGACGTTCGTGACGGCAGGTAGCGGCGCGCTGTGGCGTGCGCGCAGGAGGGTCGTGGCGTTGGCGGCGGGCGGCGCCATCGTGGTCGCCACGGCGATCGTCGTCGGAGCCGGCGACGCCACGGCCGCGAGTTCCGGCCCGATCACCGGGCTGGACGGCAAGTGCGTGGACGTGGCAGGTGCCAGTTCGGCCAACGGCACCGCCGTGCAGATGTACGACTGCAACGGCACCGCGGCGCAGAACTGGACCGTGTCCGGCACCACGCTGCGGGCACTGGGCAAGTGCATGGACGTGACGGCGGCCGGCACCGCCAACGGCACCAAGGTCCAGCTCTACGACTGCAACGGCACGGCGGCCCAGGAGTGGACCGCCAGCAACGGCGAGCTGGTCAACACCGGGTCCGGCAAGTGCCTGGACGCCACCGACCACAGTTCGGCCAACGGCAATCAGCTGCAGATCTGGTCGTGCACCGGCGCCAGCAACCAGCTGTGGACGCTGCCCGGCGGCAGTGGCGGCAACGGCACCGGCCTGGACCCGACGGTCGCACCCGGCGGCAACTTCAACCTGTCGGTGTGGGAGCTCCAGCTGCCCATCGGGTCGCCCGGCTCGCCGACCACGATCCCGCCCGCACAACTGGAGGGCGCGGACGGCTACACGAACCCGTCGTACTTCTGGACCGACAAGAACGACGGCTCGATGACGTTCTGGGACCCCGAGTCGGGTGTCACCACACCGAACTCGAACTACGCCCGCACCGAGCTGCGTGAGATGAACCCGGATGGCAGCGCCGCGGACTGGTCGCTGTCCGGCACGCACACGCTGTCGGCGACGCTGCGAGTCGTGTCGGTGACGTCGAACGTCTGCGTCGGCCAGATCCACCTCGGCTCCGGCGGCTCGTCGACCAAGCCGCTGCTGGAGCTGTACTACCACGCGAACGGTGACGTCGTCCTCGGCCTGGAGAACTCGCCGTCCGGCGGCCAGACGACGCACACGCTGACCAACGTGCCCCTGGGCACGCAGTGGAGCTACGTCATCGCGATCGTCGGCGGCAAGATCCAGATCACCGTCAACGGAAGCACGACGACGTACCCGATCGCGTCCGGTTTCACCGCCTACCACCAGTACTTCAAGGCCGGTGACTACAACCAGTCGTCGTCCAGCAGCACCACCAACGGCGCGAAGGTCAAGTTCTACGCGCTGACCGTCTCGCACAGCGGCTGACGGTGTCCCGTCGGCCGCTCGCGAAGCGGCCGACGGGCCCTGAGCCGGTCGGGTCGCCTCGGCCCGGTGTGGCAGGGTGACGTCATGGCGGACATGCGGATCGACGTGACCCGGCTGCCGGACGACGTCGTGGCGCTCATCGAGGTCCTCGGGCCGGGCGACGACCTGATCGTCGAGCGGGACGGCACGCCCGTCGCGACGATCTCCGGCACGCGGGACGTGCTCGACGACGTCACCGGGTCGCAGCCACCGGACGACGGGTTCGACGACGTCACGGTCGTGGCCACGGCGATGAAGCTGTCCGCGGCGGCGCGGGCGGCCCTGTCGGCCGAGCTGGGCGCGGAGTACATCGTGTTGGACATGGCGTCGGCACCGCGCACGGCCGACGTGCTGCTGGTGCCGCCGGTGAGCCCGCAGCTGATCGGGAACCTCCGGTCGATGTTCCCGAAGGCCCGCGTCGTCGTCACCGAGATCGACGACCCCGAACTCGGCGTGCGCTACCAGGGCCCGGTCGGCCGCATGCTCGACGCGGGCGCCGAGACGTACCTGACGTCGACGACCATCCCGCTGCTGGCGCTCCAACTGGACCGGGCGGTCACCCAGCTCACCACCGGCACGACGGCGGCGGCACCGGCGATCGAGGCCGCCGACGCCCAGGACGAACCGGACAGCTGACGCACAGCCGTTCGGTGGCGCCACCGACGTCCTGATCGGTCGTACGCTGTTGTGGTGCGAAGCCGCGTCACACACCTACGGGGGGACACGTGGAGGCGCAACGGGGCCGCGTGATCGGTGGCCGTTATCAGTTGGTGAAGGCACTGCACACCGGTGGTTTCGGGCGTGTGTGGCAGGCACACGACCGGCACCGCGGCGAGGACGTGGCCGTCAAGGAGGTGTGGCTGCCGCCCGGGCTGTCCGACGCCGAACGCGCCGACCGGCTGGTCCGCGCCGAGCGGGAGGCCCGCAACGCGGCCCAACTGCGGCACCACCCCAACATCGTCGCCGTCCGAGACGTCGTCACCGAGGACGGTGTGCCGTGGATCGTGATGCGTCTGGTCACCGGTCACTCGCTGGCCGAGGACCTCGACGCGGTCGGACCGCTGTCGGCCGGTCAGGCCGCCTACGTGGCCGACAACCTGCTGAAGGCGCTGGGCGCCGCGCACGGCAGTGGGATCGTGCACCGCGACGTCAAACCGGCCAACGTCATGTTCACCGACGCGGGCGAGGTGCTGCTCACCGACTTCGGGATCGCCGTGCACGAGGCCGACACCACCCTGACGGCGACCGGCATGCTGGTCGGCTCGGTGGACTACATGGCGCCGGAACGGGTGCGCGGCGAGAACGGCGACGCCGCCGGTGACATGTTCTCCCTCGGCGTCACGCTCTACCAGGCCGTCACCGGTGTCTCGCCGTTCCACCGGGACACCGTCGCCGCGTCGCTGGCCGCCGTGCTGTTCCAGGAGCCCCCGCCGCCGTCGTCGTGCCCGGCCGGGCTGTCGTCGCTGATCATGCGGCTCATGGCGAAGGACCCGCGGCAGCGTCCGACCGTGCCGCTGGCCCGCGGCCTGCTGGCCGCGCTGCCGGCCGCCGGCGCCACGGCGCGCAGCGACACCACACCGGCGAACACCCACCCCAAGCCGACCCTCGTCG
>DASZXM010000668.1:0-5343 GCA_035546415.1 Pseudonocardiaceae bacterium | reverse complement strand
GCCGACGTAACGGCGAGCGGCCCGGTCGGACACGCCCAGGCGCCCGGCCAGCGCGTCGCTGCTGATCCCGGGCCTGGCCTGGATCAGCTCCAGGGCCAGCAGCGCCCGGGCGGTGGGGCTCAGATCGTGTGACATCGTCTGACATCGTCGCAATCCAGGAAGCGGAACGTCCGGGACGGATCGTAACGTGCCCACCATGACCGAGGCAGTACTCGACGAACCGCCCGTCGCGGGCAGCGAACTGGACACCCTGCTGGCCACGTTGGAGCGCAACCGGCGCACGCTGGCGTGGAAGTGCGAAGGACTGGACGCGCACCAGATGTCCAGGTCGGTGGGCACATCGGCGATCACCATCGGCGGCCTGCTGCGGCACCTCACCCGGTGCGAGGCGAGCACCTTCCGGTGGAAACTGCACGGCCGCGCGGCCGCCCTGAGCGAGGCGGACTGGGCGAGCGACTGGCAGTGGACCGGTGACGAGGACGTCGAGGCGGTGTGGCGCGACTGGCGGGCCGCCGTCGCACGGTCCCGGGAGTTGGTCGCCGAGGCGTACGCCCAGGGCGGGCTGGAGTTCCAGGGCCACGAGTTCCCCGGCTGGGGCGCGCCCAGCCTGCGGCGGCTGGTGACGGACATGATCGAGGAGTACGCCCGGCACCTCGGCCACGCCGACCTGATCCGGGAGGCCATCGACGGTCGTGTCGGCGAGGACGCCCCCCGGTGACGGTGCTCACCTTCACCGCCGAGATGTGGTACTGGCGCGGGCCGGCACCGTTCTACTTCCTGACGGTGCCGGACGAGCAGTGCCAGCAGTTGCGCGATCTGTCCGGGTTCGTCAGCTACGGCTGGGGCATGATCCCGGCGACCGTCACGATCGGCTCGACGACGTGGGAGACGTCGTTGTTCCCCAAGGACGGCCGGTACATCGTGCCGGTCAAGGCGATCGTGCGGCGCAAGGAGAACGTCGACGAGGGCCAGACGATGACCGTCGACCTGGCGGTGAACGTCTAGAGACCGCGGGCCGTCAGCAGCGAGTGGACGTTCAGTTCGTGGCGCAGCCGCGGGTGCACCAGCCCGTCGACCACAGTGGACACGCCCAGCCAGGTCGCACCGGACCGCAGCACCAGTCGGTGCGCGGCGGTCGCCTGGCTGCCGGTCTCGATCCAGTCGTCGACCAGCAGCGCCCGGTCGCCCGCGCGCAGCAGGCCGCCGCGCATGCCCAGGGCGAGGTTGCGGTCCCGGTAGTCCGGCGGCGTGGTCTGGCGCAGCCACGCGTCGCTGTCGGCCGCCGCCGGGTGGTTCTTGCGAACCTCCACGAAGCCGGCGCCCAGTGCCAACGCGACCAGCGGGCCGAGCAGGCTGCCGCGTGACTCCACGCCGAGCACGGCCGTGGGCAGGTCGACGGCGAACGGCTCGGCCAGCGCCGGGCCCAGTTCACGCAGCAGTGCGGGCGAGCGCCACCACGCGGTCATGTCGGCATAGCTGGCATGGTCGACCCGGTCGCCGCGCCATCGGAAAGCGCGCCGCAGCTCGTCCCGCAACTCGGCGTCCATGACCGTCAGGCCTTCGCCGGCAGCGTGCGCGCGAACGCGACGCAGCGGACGACCCACTCCTGCAGCAACTCGTCCGTGCACACCGCTTCCGGGTCGACGTGCAGCCAGCCGCGCATCTCCCGGCCACCCATCGTCATCGGCTTGATCAGGGCGTCGTCGACCAGGCGTTCCGCGTCGTCCACGGACACCCTGGCCAGCAGCCCGCCACGGCCGCTCGCGCTGACCGACATGTTGCCGTTGATCAGGAACGCCAGGCCGCCGAACATCCGCTTCTCGGCGAGGCCCGGTTCACCGATGACGATGTCCCGGATGCGGTCGGCGAGTTCGAGGTCATAGGCCATGGGTGGATTATCCCGGCATGATGGCCACGTGCCCGTCGATTTCGGCCGGACGGCCGGTGACTACGCCCGGTACCGCACCGCCTTCCCCGCTGAGTTGTTCACCCGCCTCGCCGACCGGGGCATCGGCGTCGCCGGTCAGCGGATCGTCGACATCGGCACCGGCACCGGCGCTGTGGCCGGCGTGTTCTCGGCGGCGGGCTGCCACGTCACCGGGGTCGACGTCGCCCCGGAGATGCTGGTGGAGGCCCGCCGGCAGGACCCGGTGGGTACGTACGTCGTCGCGTCCGGCGAGGACACCGGCCTGCCCGGCGGCGGGTGGGACGTCGTCACTGCCGCGCAGTGCTGGCACTGGCTGGACCACGGGCGCGCCACCGCCGAGGCACACCGGCTGCTCGTGCCCGGCGGTGCGCTGGCGATCCTGTACCGCGACTACGTCGTCGAACCGGACAACGTGTGCGCGGTCAGCGAGGAGTTGGTGCTGCGCCACAACCCGACGTGGCCGGTGGCCGGCACCGACTTCCACGGCCGGGAGTGGTCCCGCGAACTGGCGGCGGCCGGCTTCCCGGACACGGAGTCCTTCGATTTCACGGTGGACGTGCCGTTCACGCACGAGGCGTGGCGCGGCCGGATGCGCAGCTCCAACGGGGTCGGCGCGACCCTGTCCGACGAGCGGGTGGCCGCGTTCGACGCGGAACTGGCCGCGATCCTCGCCCAACGCTTCCCCGAACCACTGACCGTCCCCCACCACATCTGGGCGATCATCGCACGCCGCGCCTGAACAAAGCGGCCCACGAACGGTGCACCACGTCCCGACGGGACCGGTTCGCGTGGACACGGTCCCGCCGGGTCGATGCGTGTCGCGCGACCGCCTATTCGCGGATGCCCATGGCGTCGATCGGCCTGGGGCGCATGGCGACGCGGGTGGCCAGGGTGATCGACAGCCAGCCCAGGGCGATCGCGGTCGCCACGATCGCCACGTACGCCAGTGGGGAGATCGTGGGCAGCGGACTGCGGGTCAGGCCGATGCTGACGCCGACCAGCGGCGGCAGTGCCGTCAGGGAACCGAGGACGACCGCCGCCGCCACGACGATCCGGGCCTCGCCGCGCATCATGGCCCTGACCTGCCGGCGGGTCGCGCCGACCAGCCGCAGCAGCGCGAACTCGCGGACCCGGGCCGCCGTGGCCAGTACCAGCGTGTTCACCACGGCGATGGCGATGTAGGCCAGGATCGCCAGGTTGAGCACCAGGTTGACCGTGGACTGGCCGGCCAGGGCCGTGTTCTGGGCCGCCGTGAACGACTCCCGGTCGGCCACCGCGACCGTCGGGTACGACCGCAGCACCGCGCCCAGGTCCGGGCTCGCGTGCGGCCGGAGTCCGATGAGGACGGTGGTGTCCGTGCGGTTGGTCGTGTGGCCGATGACCACGTCGTGCGGCAGGGTGACATCGCCGAAGCCCAGGCCGTTGGCGTAGATCGCGACGACACGCGGCCGGATCGGGGTGCCGTCGCCCAGGTGCATGGTGACCGTGCCGCCGACGCCGACTCCGACCGTGCTGGCCGCGAACTGGCTCAGCGCCACCGTGTCACCCGTCAGGCCGTCGATGTCACCCTGCCGCACGTCCAGGTTCATCACCGAGGCCAGCCGGCCCGGGGTGACGCCCTGCGCCGAGTACGAGTCGACCTCCGGGTCGCCCAACGCGCGGTAGCTCAGCACGACCTGCGTGCGCACGACCTCCGTCACCACCGCGACGCCCGGCACCGCGCGCACCGCGTCCGCGACCGACGGCGCGATCCCGTCGACACCACCGGTCAGCACCCGGTCGGCGACCAGGCCCGTGTCGGCCTGGTGCTGGGCGGCGGCCGTCGTCGTGGTCAGCGTGAAGATCTGCACCGCAGCCAGTGCTACGCCCATGATCAGCGGGGTCGTCGCCGAGCTGACCCGGCGGGCGTTGGCCATCGTGTTGACACCGGCCAGGAAACCGCCCGCGGCACGACCCATGCCCAGCCGGCCGAACAGCGCGGCCGTGCCGGTCAACAGGCGCGGGCCGAGCAGGCCCATCGCGATCACCAGCAGCAGCGCGGAACTCGCCGCACCCGCCGTCGCCGCCTGGCCCGCCACGGTCAGCGGCACCGCGATCGCCGCGCCGACGCCCAGCGGGACGAGCAGCCAGCCGATCGCCAGCCGCACCCGGCTCAGCCGCGGCGGCTCGACCGCTGCCTCGCCGAGCGCCGCGACCGGGCTGATCCGCGCCGCGCGCCGGGACACGATCAGCCCGGCCACCTCGCTGGACACCACGCACGCCACCACGGCGATCAGGCCGGGCACCGGGTCGATCGCGAACCGGAAGTCCGCCGGGATCGTGCCCGTGTCCGCGAGCAGACCGCGCAGCAGGTACGCCAGGCCGTAACCGGGCAGCGCGCCCAGTACGGCCGCCGCCGCGCCCAGCAACAGGATCTCGGTGCCGATCAGGCGGTGCACCTGCCGTGGTGTCGCCGCGATCGCCCGCAGCAGCGCGAACTCCCGGCGCCGCTGCTGGATGGCCAGGCCGAGCGTGCCGGCCACCACCAGCACCACGATCATCAGCATCGTCCCGCCGAACGCGCTGGACATCTCGATCAGGAACGACCGCGCCTGGCCGACGTCCAGGAACTCCGCGTCCGCACGGTCGTTCCCGGTGTACGTCCGCAGCCCCGGCACGGCGTCGGCGATGCGCGCGGCGAGGACGTCGGCGCTGACACCCGGGTCGGCCAGCACGCCGACGGTGTCCACGTGACCGGCCAGCCCGATCCGGTCGTCGGTCAGGTACACGGCGGACTGCCTGGCCAGCAGCGCGGACGACACGATGCCGACCACGTGGTACGGCGTGGGCACACCGCCGTCGGTCACGTCGACCGTGTCGCCGATCCGCACATGTGTCGCGAGCCCGGCGTCCAGCACCACGTCGTCCGGGCCCCGCGGCGCACGGCCGGCGACCAGCGTCACCGGGCCCAGTGCCGTCGACGACCAGCCGTGTGCCAGCACCGGTTTGCCGTCGGCGACCGGCCGCCCGCCCGCGACTAGGCCGACGGACACGCTCACGTCCGGCACCGCGCCGCGCACCCCGGGCACGTGCGCGATCTTCGCGACGTCCGCGGGCGGCACCGGCACGCGTTCGGCGAACCGCTGCGCCGTGTCCTCCGGCACCGCCAGCGACTGGTCGGCGGCCGCCACGACCGGCGCCGCCGCGTACCGTTCGGGCGGGATGCCGGCCCGCAGGCCGGAGTCGACGAGCACGCCGCACGCGGTGATCATGGCGGCGGCGCACCAGATGGCGATGAACGCGGCCACGAAACCCTCCTTGCGGCCCTTGATGGTCTGCAACGCGAGAGACGGCATGTGGTTGCTCATCGGTTACCCCCCAGGTGTGTCATGTGCTCGGCGATCCGCTCCGCCGACGGCCGCCGCATCTCGCCGACC
>DASZXM010000667.1:0-2932 GCA_035546415.1 Pseudonocardiaceae bacterium | reverse complement strand
GCGTGCTCACCGAACAGCGACATGGCGCGTGCCGTCCGGACCACGCCGGCCCCACCCAGTGCCGACTGGACACCGCGCAGGGCGGCGATCTCCCGTTCGACCAGGCCCAGTCTCGCCCGCGCCCGCCCGACACCCGTGTCGGTGTCCGGGATGTCGGCGCGCGGTTCCGCCAGCGAGTCCTCGGCCGTGGTCATCAGTTCCTCACTCGTCGAACGAACCGTCGATGGGCTTGCCCTCGGTCAGGTGCGGGGCGATCTTGTTGTCGAACGCGGACAGCGCGGACCCGATCGCCATGTGCATGTCGAGGTACTTGTAGGTGCCCAGCCGGCCGCCGAACAGCACGTTGCGCTCCTTGGCCTCGGTCTTGGCCAGCTCGCGGTAGCGCTCCAGCTTCTCCCGGTCCTCAGGCGTGTTGATCGGGTAGTACGGCTCGTCGTCCTTCTCCGCGTTGCGGGAGAACTCGCGCATGATGACCGTCTTGTCGGTCGGGTAGTCCCGCTCCGGGTGGAAGTGCCGGAACTCGTGGATGCGGGTGAAGGGGACGTCCGCGTCGCTGTAGTTCATCACCGGCGTGCCCTGGAAGTCGCCGGTCGGCAGGACCTCCTGCTCGAAGTCCAGCGTCCGCCAGCCCAGCCAGCCCTGCGAGTAGTCGAAGTAGCGGTCCAGCGGTCCGGTGTAGACGATCGGCGTGCCGGCCGGGATCTGGTCCTTGACGTCGAAGAAGTCGACGTTCAGGCGGACCTCGATGTTCGGGTGGTCGGCCATCTTCTCCAGCCACGCGGTGTAGCCGTCGACCGGCAGGCCCTCGTAGGTGTCGTTGAAGTAGCGGTTGTTGAAGGTGTACCGGACGGGCAGCCTGCTGATCACCGCGGCGGGCAGTTCCTTGGGGTCGGTCTGCCACTGCTTCGCGGTGTAGTCCCGCACGAACGCCTCGTACAGGGGACGGCCGATCAGCGAGATCGCCTTCGCCTCGAGGTTCGACACGTCTTTCGAATCGATTTCCGATGCCTGTTCCGTTACCCACGCCCGCGCCTCGTCGGGGGTGAGGTAGCGGCCGAGGAACTGGGAGATCATGCCCAGACCCATCGGCAGTTGGTACACCTGCCCGTCGTGCAGGGCGAACACCCGGTGCTGGTAGCCGGTGAAGTCGGTGAACTGGTTGACGTAGTCCCAGACCCGCTTGTTCGACGTGTGGAACAGGTGGGCACCGTACCGGTGCACCTCGATGCCGGTCTCCGGTTCCGCTTCCGAATACGCGTTGCCGCCCAGGTGGCCGCGCCGCTCCAACACCAGGACACGCTTGTCCAGCTGCGTGGCAGTGCGCTCGGCCACGGTGAGGCCGAAGAATCCGGAACCGACAACGATGAGGTCATAGCCCGCGAAGCTCACGGCGGTCGAGCGTACCGACATCGCTGTTCCCCCTCTCACAGGTCCCGACGAACGGGGCCGAACTACAGGTCGCTTCGATCTCGGCCGCTGTGGCCGAACAGCGTGGGCAGCACGTCGGCGGCGACCTCTTCGACGACCGCCTCACTACCGGCGTATACCCCGTCGGCGCGCGGCCAGTGCGCGACGACGTCGGTGAAGCCGAGTTCGGTGGCCCGGCCCACCATGTCCGTGAAACAGGACGCGTTGGACAGCGAGTAGGTTGGCGCGGCGTCCAGGCTCAGGTAGCGACGTACCGTGTGCCCGGCCCGGCCGGCCTCGTCCAACGCGCTGGTCAGGCGGTCGGCACGCTCCGCGACGCCGCTCCACCATTCCTTCTCGTCCTCGGTCCTGGGGCCGGTGGTGACCCAGCCCTGGCCGAACCGGGCGACCAGCGTGATCGACCGTGGACCGTTGGCGGCCACGACGAACGGCACGCGCGGTCGGCGGACGCAGCCGGGCGCGCTGCGGGCGTCAACGGCCGAGTAGTACTCGCCCTGCCACGTGGTCCGCTCGGACACCAGGATCTTGTCCAGCAGTTCCAGGAACTCGCCGAACCGGTCGGCGAGCTGGCGCGCGGTCAGCTTCGGCACGCCGAGCACGTCGTTGTCGAAGCCGGCGATGGCGCCCGCGCCGACGCCGAGCAGGAACCGGCCGTCCGCGACGTCGTCCACCGCGGTGATCTCCCTGGCGAACGGGACAGGGTGCCGGAAGTGCGGTGACGCGACGAACGTACCCAGCTCGATGCGCTCGGTGACGGTGGCCGCCGCGGTGAGCGTCGGCATCGCACCGAACCACGGGCCGTCCACCAGCGACCGCCACCCGAGGTGGTCGTACGTCCATGCGTGATCGAAGCCGTACCGCTCGACGGCCCGCCACTTCGGTTCAGCCGCCCACCAGCGGTACTCCGGCAAGATCACCATTCCGACGCGCATACACGGGACGGTAACCGGCGAATGTCACCATCGGCCAATACGTGGGTGAATCGATGCCGGAAACCCCGACGCGGGCAGGCAGGATGGGTGGTGTGCAGACTCCCAGGCTGATCGCATCGGACGTGGACGGCACCCTGTTGGACCCGTTGGACGGGGTCACCCCGCGGACAGTGGACGCGATCGCCAGGACGCTGGCGGCCGGCACGCCGTTCGTGCTGGTCAGCGGCCGGCCGCCGCGCTGGATTCCGAAGATCGCGGACGCGGCCGGGGTGGCCGGGTACGCCGTCTGCTCGAACGGCGCCGCGCTGTACGACATCGCGGCCGACCGGGTGCTGGGCACGCACGTGCTGACGCCGGAGGTGTTGCGCGACCTGGTGTCGACGGTGGACGCCGCCCTGCCGGAGTGCCGGATCGCGGTGGAGCGGGTCGGCGAGTCCGCGCTGGCGCTGGGCGGCCGGGAGTTCGCCACCGAGGAGGGGTACCGGCACCCGTGGCCGGGCGAGGACGTGTACTCGACGGCCCGCGCCGAGGTGATCGGTCATCCGGCGGTGAAGCTGCTGGTCAGGCACCTG
>DASZXM010000666.1:0-4544 GCA_035546415.1 Pseudonocardiaceae bacterium | reverse complement strand
GTGTCCAGCTTCGCCGGTCAGACGGTGACGCTCACCTTCACCGGCACGGAGGACTCGTCGCTGCAGACCTCGTTCGTCCTGGACGACACGGCGGTCACGCTCAGCTGATTCCCGGTGCGTGGCCCGGCCGGGCGGCCGGGCCACGCAACCCGGCGATGGGAGGGCTCCGTCCTGAAGGCGTGTGCACGCATCCTCGTCGGCGTGACGGCCGCGGTCACCGTCGGACTGGCCGGCTGCGCGGCGCCGGCACGGCAGACGCCCCCGCCCGCGACCGGCGCGGTCCAGGCCACGGGGGCCGATGACGGCCACACCGTGACGCTGCACGTCGGCCAGCGACTGACCGTCCGGCTGAACAGCACGTACTGGACGTTCACCCAGGCGTCGGCGCGGCTGCGCGCCGACGGGACGCCGGTCGTCACGGCGACCCGCCCGTGCCGGCCGGCGGGCATGGGCTGCGGCGCCGTGACCATGACGTACGACGCGGTCGCCGCAGGCGGCGCGACGGTGACGGCGCATCGCACCAGCTGCGGCGAAGCCCTGCGCTGCACCGGGTCCGACGGCACCTACCGGTTGGACGTCGTCATCCGCTGACCGGCCGGTGGGACACGGTCGGCACGACCACGGGTGCGCTCGTGGCCAGCACGGCGCCGGACCGGGTGACGTACCGGAACATGTACCGGCCGGGCAGCGGTGGCAGGCCCACCGTGGCCGCGCCCACGTCGGCCGTGGTGCCGGTGGCCGCGAGCGGCCAGCAGGGTGGCACCGGGGAACCGAGCCGGCACGCGACGATCGTGTCCGCCGCCGAATGCCCCGGCGTCGCGGTCCACCGGACGTGCCAGTGCCGGCCATCGCCTGCCGGGTCCGCGTTCACCGTGGTCGGCACCCAGCCGCCGAGCACGAACCCGGGGTCGGACCAGCGGGCCGCCGTCGCGTCGGTGAGCTGGCGGGCGCACGGTAGTCGACCGGACGTGTCCACCGGGGCACCCAGCGGGTTCGTGCTGTGGTACTCCCAGTCGGCCAGGTCGGGTGCCGCGGCGCAGTCGTCCGGGGTGATCTGCCAGCCCACCGGGACGATGTGCGAGTCCATCGCGGTGTCCAGGTACACCGCCTGGCTGTACGGGAAGCGGTCGGTCTGTATCCGTCCCAAGTAGACGCTCCCGTCGGCGACGCCCGCGGCGCGGGTGAGCCGGTCGCGCAGGAACACGTCGCCGTTGTGCGTGGCGTCGTTGCGGATCTGCGTCACGTATCCGGCGTGCGTCGACTCCGGTGTGGAGTCCTGGATGAACGCCGTGCCGGTGCCCCAGACGAAGTCGACGTCACCGGAGATCATGCTGTCGGTGACGAAACCGGCGCCCTGCAGCCGCAGCGTGTCCTGGAAGCTGGTCAGCGTGACGCGGTCGAGCGTGATCCGCTGGCCGTTGCCGCGGAACGCCTCGGCCTGCGAACCGCCGTACGGCGTGGTGTTGTGCAGGGTCAGGTCGCTGATCGTCACGTCGTCGGCGTCCACGCCGAACAGGGCACGCCAACAGTTGTGCACGTCCGGCACGTCCAGCACCCGGCGCGGACAGGCGTCGGCCGGACCGCCGGAGCCCAGTGCCGTGTCGCCGTTGAGCCGGTCGTTGTTGGCGTACTGGATGACCGTGCGGTCCGTTCCCGCTCCGGTGATGGTGATGTGCGGCTTGTCCGGCCGGATGTAGTCGATCTCGGTGTATGTGCCGGGCCGCACGTCGATCCGCACGGTGTGGGTGTTGCCCGCCGGGACGGCGTCGATCGCGCCCTGCACCGTGCAGAAGTCGCCGGAACCGTCCGCCGCCACGACGAAGTGGTGGTCGCCGGGCGGTGTCGCCGGGCGTGTACGGAACCGCCACGCCCGCGGGTCGGTGATGCCCGGGAACCCGACGAACACCCCCGGGTCGACGGTGACGTAATAGGTCCGCGCCGGGTCGAGTTCGTGGTGCGGGGTGATGGTCGCGGTGTCGCCGGTGACCAGGACCGGTGAGTAGCGGAACTCGTGCGGCTGCCCGGAGTCGGACAGCGCGCCGCCGATGTTCTTCAGCGTGTCCGCCGGATCGGCGAGGTCGAGCCGGTCGGCGACCGAGCCGTCCGCGCGGTGCACGGTGATCGCGCCGCTGCTGCCCGGTACGGGCGGCTGCGTGAACGTCAGGCGCAGCGGGGTGTCCACGCACACCCCGGACCGGTGGTCGGACGGCCACGAGGCGGGGGAGGCGTCGGCGTGGGCGGGTGCGGCGAGGACGCCACCGGCGAGGGCCGTCAGGGTCACGGCCGGGATGAGGAACCGCACGGCACCTCCGGCTATCATATCTAATATATGATACTCAACGTAGCGGCGGAGGCGGTCCCCGTCAACGGTCCGCGAATTCCGAATTGCCCCACCGAAATGGCGGCCATGGCCCGTTCGTTTCGCGTCGAGTCGATCTGCCGGCCATTGTCATGGCCGGGAACGGCGTGCGGTACCGTCCCCGGGATGGACAACCCGGAGAACCGTTCGTCCGCAACGAAAATCATGCGACGGGCCGTGGGCCGGTTACTGTTCCGCCTGGCCTCGGCGGTGCACGACCCGCACGCGGACCAGCTGAACCGGATGGCCAGCGAACTGCGCGAGGAGATCGTCCGGCAGGGCGACCGCGTCCTGGACCGGATCGTGGAGTTCGAGATCCGCAGCCGCCGTGACATCGTCTTCGCCGGTGACCAGGAGGCGGCGCTGGAGAGCAACGCCTTCGCCCGCGAACACCTGGTCGGCACCCGGCACTTCGGCAGTCCACCTGAGACACTCGACTACGCGCTTTCCCTGGCACCGGAAGGCGGAATGGCGTTGGAATTCGGCGTCGCGACCGGCAACACGCTGCGCAGGATCGCGCACCTGCGCGGCGGCCGGGAGGTCTACGGCTTCGACTCCTTCGACGGTCTGCCCGAGGCCTGGCTCAACGGCATGCCGGCCGGAGCGTTCGCCCGTGACGACCTCCCGGACGTCCCCGGTGCCGAGCTGGTCGTCGGCCTGTTCGCCGACAGCCTCCCCGGGTTCCTGAAGGAGCACGAGGGCCACGTCGACTTCCTGCACGTCGACGGCGACCTCTACAGCTCGGCCAAGACGGTGCTCGACCTGTGCGGGCCGCGGCTGCGCGCGGGCAGCATCGTGCACTTCGACGAGTTCTTCAACTTCCCCGGCTGGAAGCGGCACGAGTACCGTGCGTGGACGGAGTACGTCGAGCGCACCGGGGTCGAGTACGAGTACGTCGCGTACACCTACAACGACAACCAGGTGACGGTGCGCATCACACGCCCGGGCGCCTGACGGGCGGCCGACGCGCCCACCTGGACAGGCGTCGTTCCGGCGCTTACGCTCGTGGCGTCTGGGATGATCGAGACAACCCAGACTGCCTCGACAGGCTTTCTGCCCGGTGACGGAGCCGGCGTGGGGTGCGTGTCCCCGCTTCACGCCACCAGTGGACGGTTCCCGGTGATGACCACGGGTCGGTAACTCCGGACGCCGACGACCCGGTCGGTCCGCCCCGCCGGGCGGCGAACGGGACACGTCATGCCATCGGCGACCTACCGCATCCTGCTGCGCACCCCGGGTGCCGCCGCGTTCTTCCTGACCGCCGCCGCCGGCCGCGTCGGCATCGCGATGACCAGCCTCGGCCTCGTCTGGCTGGTGCACGCCCGGACCGGCTCGTACGCCGCGGCCGGACTGGTGACCGGCGGTTTCGCCGTCGCCGAGGCCGTGGCCGGGCCGCAGTTGGCCCGGCTGGCCGACCGCGTCGGCCAGACCCGGATGCTGCCGCCCACGCTGCTGGCGCACGCCGCCGCGGTGACCACGTTGCTGGTCCTGGCCGCCCGCGGCGCCCCGGACTGGCTGCTGACGGCCGCCGGGGTGCTGGTCGGCGCCACCATTCCGCAACTGGGCGCGCTGTCCGCGGCCCGCTGGGCAACACTGCTGCGCGACGGGCGACCAGCCGCGCTGCCCACGGCGTTCGCGCTGGAGTCACTGGCCAACGAGCTGGCCTACCTGGCCGGTCCGGTGCTGGTCAGCCTCCTGGGTGCCGGCGGCCACCCGGCTGCGGGCACGATACTGGCCGTCGCGCTGGTCGTCACCGGGGGAGGATGCCTGGCCACGCGGCGTCGCACGGCACCGCCGGCCTCGGGCGCCGCCGGGCGACACCGCGGCAGCCGTTCGCTGCTCCGCCCGGGGTTCGCGGTACTGGCCGGCGTCAACCTGGCCATCGGTGGGTTCTTCGGCGCCATGCAGATCTCCGTGACCGCGTTCGCGGTCGAGCACGGCAGACCGGCCGCTGCCGCCGCGCTGTTCACGGTGTCCAGTTGCACCAGCCTGCTGTCCGGCTGGCTGTACGGTTTGCGCCGATGGCGCACGGCGGCACGGTCGCGGCTGGCGGTGGCCGCGACCGGACTGGCGATCGGCTGCCTGCCGTTGCTGGTCGCCGGCTCACCGGTCGGCCTGGGGTTCGGCGTCGCGCTGACCGGTATGGCGGTCCCGGCGATCCTGATCCTGTGCTCGGTGCTGGCCG
>DASZXM010000665.1:0-15024 GCA_035546415.1 Pseudonocardiaceae bacterium | reverse complement strand
GGGGGCTCCGGGCGCCGGGACCTGCCGCGCGGCGGGCGCGGGCTCACTCCCACTCGATGGTGCCCGGGGGCTTGCTCGTCACGTCGAGGACCACCCGGTTGACGTCCGCCACCTCGTTGGTGATCCGGGTCGAGATGCGTTCCAGGACGTCGTACGGGAGGCGGGTCCAGTCCGCTGTCATCGCGTCCTCGCTGGACACCGGGCGCAGGACCACCGGGTGGCCGTACGTGCGGCCGTCTCCCTGCACGCCGACGCTGCGGACGTCGGCGAGCAGGACCACCGGGCACTGCCAGATGTCGCGGTCCAGGCCGGCGGCCGTCAGTTCCTCGCGGGCGATGCCGTCCGCTGCCCGCAGGATCGCCAGTCGGGCTGCAGTCACCTCGCCGATGATCCGGATGCCCAGGCCGGGGCCGGGGAACGGCTGGCGGTGCACGATCGTTTCCGGAAGGCCGAGTTCGGTGCCGACGCGGCGCACCTCGTCCTTGAACAGGGCGCGCAGCGGTTCGACCAGCTGGAATTTCAGGTCGTCGGGCAGGCCGCCGACGTTGTGGTGGCTCTTGATGTTCGCCGTGCCCGTTCCCCCGCCGGACTCCACCACGTCCGGGTACAGCGTGCCCTGCACCAGGAACTCGTAGCCGTCCTCGTGTTGCAGGTCCCGGGCCGCCTGTTCGAAGGCGCGGATGAACTCGCGGCCGATGATCTTGCGTTTCGCCTCCGGGTCGGTGACGCCGGACAGGGCGTCCAGGAACGTCTGCTGCGCGTCGACCGTGACCAGGCGTACGCCGGTGGCCGCGACGAAGTCCCGTTCGACCTGTGCCCGTTCCCCGGCGCGCAACAGGCCGTGGTCGACGAAGACGCACGTCAGCCGGTCGCCGATGGCCCGCTGGACCAGTGCCGCCGCGACCGCCGAGTCGACGCCGCCGGACAGGCCGCAGATCGCGCGGCCGACGCCGACCTGGGAGCGGATCGCGGCCACCTGTTCGTCCACGATCGACGACGTCGTCCACTGTGGCCGGATGCCGGCGATGTCGCGCAGGAAGCGGCGCAGCACCTCCTGACCGTGCGGCGAGTGCCCGACCTCCGGGTGGTACTGCACGCCGGCGAGGCGCCGGTCGACGTCCTCGAACGCCGCCACCGGCGCGCCTTCGGTACCCGCCGTCACCGTGAAGCCCGGCGGCGCGGCCGTCACCGAGTCGCCGTGGCTCATCCACACCGGGTGCTTCATGGGCAGTTCGGTGTGCAGGACGCCACCCGATCCGGCCAGGGCCACCTCGGTACGGCCGAACTCGCGGTCACCGGTGTGCGCGACCGTGCCGCCCAACGCCTGCGCCATCGCCTGGAACCCGTAGCAGATCCCGAACACCGGCACGCCCGCCTCGAAGAGCGCGGGGTCGACCGCGGGGGCACCGTCCGCGTACACACTGGACGGCCCACCGGACAGCACGATCGCGGCAGGCGAACGCTCCAGCAGGGACGCGACGCCGGCCGTGTGCGGCACGACCTCCGAGTACACCTGGGCCTCCCGCACCCGGCGGGCGATCAGCTGCGCGTACTGGGCGCCGAAGTCCACCACCAGGACGGGGCGCTGCTCTGACATGGGCTCTCCTCCTCACACCGCGCGAGAAGGCTGGGACCCTCTCGGCACACGTTCGTGTGCCGACCGGTCCCTCCCTGGGTTTCTCTCCCGGAGATGCCTGCCGGTGCCGCACCGCACCGGTTTTCCGTGGCGCTCGAACCAGACCCGTCCAGGGGACGGCGGAACCCTAGCCACCATCATCGGTCAGCCGAGGCCCATGCTACCGGCCACCCCACCGGCACCTATACCGTGGCGCGGTGACCGAGCCCGACGCCATCGAGGTGCAACCCCGTCCGTGCTGGATCGCCGGCCGCCCTGAGCAGGGCGAACGCGCCCGGACGGTGCACCACCCGTACGACGGCACCGAGGTCGCCGATGTGGCCGTGCCCGGCGCGGCGCAGGTGGAACGAGCCGTCACGGCCGCCGCCGCGTTCGAGGGGCTGCCGGACCGGGCGGGCACCGCCGCGCGGATCGCGGACCTGCTCGACGAACGGGCCGAGGAGATCACCGAGACGATCACCGCGGAGAACGGCAAGCCGTTGTCGTGGGCTGAGGTCGAGGTCATCGCGGCCACCGCCGTGTTCCGGCTGGCCGCCGAGGAGGCCGGCGCGGCACTGGGCGGGTCGCAGCACCTGGATGTCGACGGGCGGCTGGCCGTCGTGCGACGCCAGGCGCGCGGACCGGTGCTGGTGGCGTCGCCCACCGGGTTTCCGCTGCTGGCGTTGGCGCAGCAGGTCGCACCGGCCGTCGCCGTCGGGGCACCGGTGGTGATCCGGCCCGCCACAGCCACGCCGATGACCGCACTGCTGTTGGGTGAGATCCTCGCCGAGGCGGACCTTCCGGCCGGCGCGTTCTCGGTGCTGCCGGTCGACGACGACGCCCTGGGCAGGCTGGCCGCCGATCCGCGGCTGCCGGTGCTGTCCGGGACCACCGCGCCGGGCAAGCACGGTGTGCCGGCGCCCGGCCTGCCGACCACCGCGATCGTGTGCCCGGACGCCGACTTCGACCTCGCCGCCCGCCGGATGGCGACGTCCGGCGCCGGGCTGCGGGTCGCCGTGCCCGCGGCCATCGCGGACGGGTTCGTGGCGGTGCTGGTGGAGACCGTGCGGTCGCTGCGGCTCGGCACGCCGCACGACCCGGACGTGGAGATCGGCCCGCTGATCGACGAGGCCACCGCCGAACGGACCGTCGACTGGCTGGCCGAGGCGGGCGGTCAACTGCTGGTCGGCGGCACGCGGACCGGTGCGTCCGTGGCGCCCACCGTGGTGCTGGACGCCAAGGTGGACGGTGACGTCCCCGCACCCGTGCTCGCGGTGTCCGTTGTGGACGACGCAGAATCGGCCTTCGCGCAGGTGAGTGGCCGCACGGCCGTCTTCACGAAGGATGTCGCCTCCGTGCTGGAGGCCGATGTCGACGGCGACGTCATCGTCGGCGACGTGACACCCGACACCGGCCGGGCCGGTGTCCGTGCCACCATTCGCGAGTACACACAGGACCAACTGCTCCTGCTGACGAACGTCACGCTGTGACGGCCTGCGCGAAGGTGAACACCCGGTCCGGGTCGTAGCGCCCGGCCACGGTCCGCAGCCTCGGCAGGTTCGCCCCGTAGTACGCCTGCGCCCAGTTCGGCAGCGTCGGGTCGATGTAGTTGACGTAGGCGCCCTCGCCGACGATCGGGCCGAGCGCGTCGCGAACCGTCGCGACCTGGCGCGCTGCCGACGCCCGCGCGCCGGTCGTCGTCTTCAGGTACACCTGCACGCTCGCCATGGCCGACCGGTGCGGGAACGCCGTCCCGTCCGGGGCCACCCGGCCGATCGCGCCGCCCAGGCCGTCGATGATGACGTGCAGGTTCGGGTGGCCGTCGGCGATGTCGACGATCTTCGAGCCATCCGTGACGTGGTTGGTCATCATCCGCGACGACGCCACGAACGCCTCGCGGTTCCAGTCCGCGCCGTGTGTCTGCGCCTGGCACATCGCTATGGACTTGCTGGCGCAGCCGGCGAAGTAGCGCATCGCGCCGAGGTAGCTCTCAGCGTGCACGGTCCGGTAGCGCGGCTGGTGGCCGATCCGGGCCACCAGCGTGTCCAGCATGGAGTTCACCGTGCTCGACGGGCCGACGTAGCAGCCGGCGATCGTGCACGTGGACGGATTGCCGCCGGTGATGTTGAAGTTCGTCCACAGCTCGTCCGGTGCCGCGGCCAGGAACGGCTGCCACGCGCCGTACGCGTCCACCACCGCGCCGGCGGGGAAGCCGAGCGCGAACACCGTCAGGTCCGGGGCCGGCACGGTCTCGAACGTGAACGACGTGACGATTCCGAAGTTGCCGCCGCCACCGCCGCGCAGTGCCCACAGCAGGTCCGGCTCGTCCGTCGCGGACACGCTCCGCGCGTGCCCGTCCGCCGTGACGATCGTGGCACCGACCAACCGGTCGCAGGTCAACCCGTACTTCCGGCCCAGCACACCGATTCCGCCGCCCAGTGTCAGGCCGGCGATGCCGACCGACGGGCACGACCCGCCCGGCAGCGCACGGCCCGCGGCGGCCAGCTGTGAGTACACGTCGATCAGGCGGGTACCCGCGGCGACCACTGCGGTGCCGTCGGCGTTGACCCGTACCCCGGACATGCCGGTGACGTCGACCACGAGCGCACCGGTCGGCGTCGAGTAGCCCGCGTAGCTGTGGCCGCCGGACCGCGCGGCCAGCGGTGTCGTCGAGCCCGCGGCGGCCGTGACGCACGCCTGCACGTCGGCGGTGTTCCGGCACATCGCGACGGCGGCCGGGCGGCGCGCATCGTACAGCGGGTTGTACGACCGCCTGGCCAGTGCGTACCCGGACGAGTCCGGGGTGAGCAGTTGGCCGGACAGCTTCCGGCCCAGGGCCGTGAAGTCGACGGGTTTCGGTGCCGTCGACGCCGTGGTCAACGGTGTGGACGGTGGCACGGACGTCGGCGCGGTCGTGGACGGCCCGGCCGTGCCGGTCGGCGACGGCGAGCACGCCGCCAGCGCGGCCGCCGTAGCCCCGACTCCACCGGCCAGCAGGAACGACCGCCTGGTGATCCCCATGACACACACCTTCCCCGACAACGCCACCCCTCGCTCGTCACAGGGACGCACGAGAGGTGGCGGGGGTTGGTTCAGGAGACGGTGACCGCTGTGTCGTCCACCACGAACGACGTCTGCAGCTCGCTGTCCTCCGCTCCGGTGAATTTCACCGTCACGGTCTGGCCCGCGTAGGCCGCGAGGCTGAACGACCGATGCGTGTAGCCGCTGGCCGCGTTCACATTCGAGTAAGTGGCCAAAGTGGACAGTACTGTTCCGGAATTGTTCAACACTTGAACCTTCAGCGTGTCCCACACCGAACTTCCGGTTTCGGCCGTGTCGATGTGCAGGTAGAAGCTGAACGTGTAGGTGGAGCAGCCGGACGGCAGGGTGACCGGCTGGGACAGCGTGTCCGTGGTCGTGGTGCCGTACCCGTCCAGCCACGCGTCGTACGAGCCGCCGTGCGCGGGTTCCTTGCTACCGCTGTAGATGACTTTCGCCGACGCCGTCCACGGGCTGGCCGTACCCGTCTCGAAGCCCGGGTTGCCGAGCAGTTGTCCGCCGGTACAGCCGCCGCCACCGCCGGTCGACACGGTCCACGTGAACGACGTGGTCCCCGACGGCCCGGTGCTGTCCTTCGCGGTGACCGTCACCGAACTCGTGCCGGTCGTGCTCGGAGTGCCGGAGATGACACCGGTCGACGCGTTGATCGACAGGCCCGCCGGCAGGCCGCTGGCCGAATAGGACAGCGTGCCGCCCGCCGTGTCCGACGCCGTGATCGACAGGCTCACCGACTTGCCCACCGTGGACGACTGGTTGCCCGGGTTGGTGACCGTGACACCACCGGTGCCGCCGGAACCGCTGCCCTGCGCCAGCCACTGCGTCGCGTTCAGCCCCAGGGCCGCGTTGTTCGCGTTCGGGTCGCCCCAGCCGACGTACAGCGAGTTGCCGGACTGGCCGGTGCCGTCGTCGATCGCGGAACTGTCGTCCCAGAACGCCACCCGCCCGCTGCCGAAGGTGCTGGTGACGAACGTCGCGTTGGTGGTGCCGCCGGGGGTCGCCGTGCTGCGATACAGGAGGCCCTGCACGTTCGCGTTGTCCTGCGGCTTCAGGGTGAACGTCGTGCCGTCGGCAATGAGGCTGTGCGTCACGTTCCCGTACGGCCCGTGCAGCACCGGGTTGCTCGGCGAGTCGACCGCGACCGGGTAGTCGCTGGAGACGTCGACCTTGTCCACCGAGAAACCGAAGGGGTCGGACGAGTCGACGGTGTTGTTGCTCATCAGGTCGTTGGCGACGGCCACCGAGTCGGAGCCGTCGTTGTTCCGGTCGCTGCCGTTGTGGTCGACGATCACGAACAGGCCGCCGCCGTTCTGCACGAACTTCATGATCGCCGTCTTCTCGGCCGACGTCAGCAGCACGTTCGGCTCGGGCAGCACGAGTTCGTCGAAGTTGGACAGGTCCAGCGAGTTGCCGGTGCCGTAGGTGATCGTGTTGCCCGGCGCCAGCGTGTCCAGCTGGTACTGGCCGGTCTGCTGCAGCGCGACACCCCATGCGGAGAGGGCACCGGTCCAGTCGGTTTCCTTCTGCGGGTTGGCGTTCTGCTTGGTCGGGTCCGGCATGCTGGTGCTGATGATCCAGTCGGCGTTGCCGGCCGTCTCCGCCAAGGTGTCGTCGAAGAGCACCCGGTGTACCGCCGTGGCGTGCGGGGCCACGGTGGCAGCGGCCGGTACCGCGATGGCGACGCCGGCGGCCAGCACGCCGATGCCCAGCACGAGCATGGGTGTTCGAAGGCGCATTTTCCCTCCCGGTCCTGGTCAGAACAGTCCAGACTGACCCGGTACCGGGTACCGCTCAAGCGGAGAAATGTGGAACAATTCATTAACAATTGACTGAAATTAACGGTTACCAGTTGGCGACACGATGGGCAGTCGCAGCGCCCCCGGAGCACTGGACGGCACAGCGGGCCGTTGCGGTGCAATCGGAGTGACCCGCTGGTAGCCCGCACCCTGCACCGGCCGCGGGTCGGCCTCGCCCTTGTTCGGCCACATCGCGAACGCGCGTTCCGCCTGTGCCGTGATGGTCAACGCCGGATTAACGCCGAGGTTCGCAGAAATCGCGGAACCGTCGACAACGGAAATTCCGGGATAATTGTGCACGCGGTGGTACGGGTCGATGACGCCGTGCTCGGCGTCCAGCCCGATGGCACAGCCGCCGATGAAGTGCGCGGTCAGCGGGATGTCGGCCAACTCGCCCCACGTGCCGCCCGCGACACCGCCGATGTGCTGCGCGGTGAGTTCGTTGGCCCGGTGACCGGCCGGGATGAACGACGGGCTCGGCTCGCCGTGGCCCTGCTTCGACGTGTACTTCCGGCGCCCGAACAGACCGCGCTTCGTGTACGTCGTGATCGAGTTGTCCAGACTCTGCATGACCAGCAGGATCACGGTCCGCTCGCTCCAGCGGTACGTGGACAGCAGGCCCGCGGTGAGCACCGGGTGGGTCACGATGAACCGCAGCGCCTGCCGCCAGCGGGGTGTGGGCAGCGACCCGTCGGTGGCGACGGTCTGCAGCAGGCCCATCGCGTTGCTGCCCTTGCCGTAGCGCACCGGTTCGATGTGCGTGTTCGCGTCCGGGTGAATGGACGACGTGATCGCGACACCGCGGCTGAAGTCGCGTTCCGGGTCGACCTTCGGCCGGCCCGCGCCGACGATCGACTCGGAGTTGGTGCGGGTCAGTTCACCCAGCCGGTCGGACAGGCGTGGCAGGGAACCGTTGTCCCGCATGGCATGCAGCAGGTGCTGGGTGCCCCACGTACCAGCGGCGAGCACCACTCGGTCGGCCGTGATCGCGGTGCGGAACAGCGACGATCGGGTGCCGGTCTTGCGCAGCGCCAGCTCGAAGGCACCGTCGTCGAGGCGCTTCAGGTTGGTCACCGTGGTCATCGGGACGATCTTCGCTCCGGCCCGCTCGGCCAGGTACAGATAGTTCTTCACCAGGGTGTTCTTCGCGCCGACGCGGCAGCCGGTCATGCACGAGCCGCACTCGGTGCATCCCGTGCGCTCCGGGCCTGCGCCGCCGAAGAACGGGTCCGCCGCCCGGCGGCCGGGCTCACCGAAGAACACGCCGACCGGTGTCGGGTGGTACGAGTCGGCGATGCCCATGTCCTCGGCGACCTGCCGCATCACCTCGTCCGACGGCGTGGTCGTCGGGTTCGTCACGACACCGAGCATGGCGGCGGCCTGGTCGTAGTAGGGGGCCAGTTCGGCCTCCCAGTCGGTGATGTGCGCCCACTGGCGGTCCGCGTAGAACTGGCGCAGCGGCCGGTACAGCGTGTTCGCGTAGTTCAGCGAACCGCCACCCACGCCAGCCCCTGCTAGGACGATCACATTGTTCAACAAGTGAATCCGCTGAATCCCGAACAATCCCACAGCGGGTGCCCACAGGTAGCGACGGATGTCCCAGGAGGTCTTCGCGAATTCGTCGTCGGCGAACCGACGGCCGGCCTCGATGACGGCGACCCGGTAGCCCTTCTCGGTCAGCCGCAACGCGGCGACACTGCCGCCGAACCCGGAGCCAACCACCACCACGTCGTAGTCCGCCATGGCACGAGAGTAGTGCGCGACCGATGTTTCTGACCAGTAGTAAGTTCGGTCAACCGCGGACCGTCAGGCCAACCTTCTGGAACTCCTTCAGGTCGGAGTAACCGGTCTTGGCCATCGCCCGGCGCAGCGCGCCGAACAGGTTGACCCCGCCCTCCGCGTCACCGGACGGACCGAACAGCAGCGTCCGCAGGTCCACCCGGTCGGTGGCGAAGTCCGGCTGCACCATGCTGCGCGGCAGCGACGGGTGCGCGGCCGCCGCCGTCCAGTACAGGCCCCTGCCCGGCATCTCCGCCGCCAGCGAGAGCGGCTTGCCCAGCATCACCGCATCCGCGCCGCACGCGATCGACTTGGCCAGGTCGCCGCTGGTGTGCACGCCGCCGTCGGCGATGACGTGCACGTACCGGCCGCCGGTCTCGTCCAGGTAGTCGCGCCGCGCCGCGGCCGCGTCCACGATCGCGGTGGCCATCGGCACGCCGATGCCCAGCACGATGTCCGTGCTGGTCACGCCGTCGCTGTGGCCGTGTCCGACGATCACGCCGGCGGCGCCGGTGCGCATCAGGTGCATCGCCGTGCGGTAGTCGGCGACGCCACCGGCGATCACCGGCACGTCCAGGTCGGCGATGAACCGCTTGAGGTTCAACGGTTCCCCGCCCTCCGCCACGTGCTCGGCGGACACGATCGTGCCCTGCACCACGAGGATCTCCACGCCGGCGGCGAGCAGGTCCGGCGTCAGCTCGGCGGCCCGCTGCGGGCTGACCCGCACCGCCACCGTCACGCCCGACTCGCGCACCCGCTTGACCGACTCGGCCAGCAGGTCCGGCTGGATCGGCGCCGCGTGCAGCTCCTGCAGCACCCGCACCGCCGCGCGGGGGTCGTCCTCGTCCGCGGCGGCGACCAACCGTTCCATGACCTTGTCGACGTCCGCGTGCCGCGCCCACAGGCCTTCGGCGTTGAGCACGCCCAGACCGCCCAGCTCACCGACGGCCACCGCCGTGTCCGGCGACACGATCGCGTCGGTGGGATGGGTGATCAGCGGGATGTCGAAGCGGTACGCGTCGATCTGCCACGCGGTCGACACCATCTGCGACGACCGCGTCCGCCGCGACGGCACGATCTCGATGTCGTCCAGCTCGTACGCCTGGCGGGCGGTACGCCCCATCCCGATCTCGACGAGGTCGCGCACGGCGCCCCTTCCTGACGTTGAGGCCACTTCAGCGAATGGTGTAGTTGGGAGCTTCGACGGTCATCGTGATGTCGTGCGGGTGGCTCTCCTTCAGGCCGGCGGCGGTGATCCGCACCAGCGAGGCCTCCTGCAGCTCGGCGATGGTTCGCGCGCCCGTGTAGCCCATGCCCGAGCGCAGGCCGCCGACCAACTGGTGCACCACCTGCGCCAGCGGACCGCGGAACGGCACCCGGCCTTCGATGCCCTCCGGCACCAGCTTGTCCTCGGCCAGCACGTCGTCCTGGGCGTAGCGGTCCTTGGAGTACGACTTGCCCTGGCCCCGGGACTGCATCGCGGCCAGCGAGCCCATGCCCCGGTAGGTCTTGAACTGCTTGCCGTTGACCAGGATCAGCTCGCCCGGCGACTCGGCAGTGCCGGACAGCAGGCTGCCCAGCATGACCGAGCTGGCGCCGGCCGCGATGGCCTTGGCGATGTCACCGGAGTGCTGGATGCCGCCGTCGCCGATCACCGGGATGCCGTGCGGCCGGCACGCCTGGTCCGCCTCGTAGATCGCGGAGATCTGCGGCACGCCGACACCTGCGACGACCCGCGTGGTGCAGATCGAGCCCGGCCCGACGCCGACCTTCACGCCGTCCGCGCCCGCCTCGACGAGCGCCTGCGCGCCGGCCCGGGTGGCGACGTTGCCGCCGATCACGTCAACCGTGTCGCCCAGTTCCCGCTTGAGCCTGCTCACCATCTCGCACACGTTGCGCGAGTGGCCGTGCGCCGTGTCCACGACCAGGACGTCGACACCCGCTTCGACCAGGCTCATCGCACGCTGGAACGCGTCCGTCCCCACGCCGACGGCGGCGCCGCACAGCAGCCGGCCGTCCGGGTCCTTGGTGGCCATCGGGTACTGCTCGGTCTTCACGAAGTCCTTGACCGTGATCAGCCCGCGCAGCTTGCCCGCACCGTCGACCAGCGGCAGCTTCTCCACCTTGTGCCGGCGCAACAGGCCCAGTGCGGCCTCGGCGGTGACGCCGACCTGCGCGGTGACCAGCGGGCCCTTCGTCATCACCTCGCGCACCGGCCGGGTGTGATCCATCTCGAACCGCATGTCGCGGTTGGTGATGATGCCCACAAGCGTGCCGTCCGGGTCGGTCACCGGCAGGCCGGAGATGCGGAACCGGGCGCACAGCGCGTCGACCTCGGCGAGCGTGTCGTCCGGCGAGCACGTGACCGGATCGGTCACCATACCGGCCTCGGACCGCTTCACCGTCTCCGCCTGCCGCGTCTGGTCGTCGATCGACAGGTTGCGCTGCAGGATGCCGATCCCGCCCTGGCGGGCCATCGCGATCGCCATCCGCGACTCGGTCACGGTGTCCATCGCCGCGGAGACCAGCGGCACCCGGAGGTTGACGTTGCGGGACAGCCGGGTACTCGTGTTGGCCTGGCTCGGGATGACGTCGGATTCGGCCGGCAGCAACAGCACATCGTCGAAGGTGAGGCCGAGCATCGCGAACTTGGCGGGCACGGACGAAGCGACGAACTCGTTCGCGGCGCCGGTTGCCGGGTCGAGCACCGTTCCAGTCATGGTGTGACGACAAGCCTTCCTGGCGGGGAGGGGCCGATGCGGTCGGCATCGGCGCAGGCAGCACGGGTGATACGGGTCTGTACCCATGGTATCGAGTGTCAGACAACCCGCGGCCGGGTACCGTGCCGGCGTGCCCCATGAAGCGTTGCCACCGGACCCGTTCGCGGACGACCCGGACGACCCCACCCGGGAGCTGCGGGACGGCGACGAGGACCAAGAACAACCGATCACCGAGACCGAGCGCGAAGAGCTGGTCGAGGACCTGGCCGACCTGGCCGTGTACCAGGTGCTGCTGGAACCCCGTGGCGTGCGCGGCATCGTGGTGGACTGTGCGGACTGCGACGAACCGCACTATCACGACTGGGCGTTGCTGCGGGCCAGTCTGGAGCAGCTGCTGCACGACGGCCGGATGCGGCCGCACGAGCCGGCCTTCGACCCGAACCCGCGCAGCTACGTCACGTGGGAGTACTGCCGCGGTTTCGCCGACGGCGTAACCGCCACCGAGAACGCTCACTGACCGTCCCAGTCGGTGGGCACCGCGAGCCGGCCTGGTCGGCCGGCCGCTGAGGCACGCTCACCGGACCGGAGCGGGCCGGTGAGCGTCTGCCTCCGGCCTCAGCCGTTCGACACGTCCGGCGCGTCAGGTGCGTCCGGGGCGTCAGGTGCGTTCGCGGACATCGGCGAGTTCCCACCCGCGGCCGGCACGTTGCCCACCGTGTCGGTCTGCGCGTCCGTCGTCGTGGTCGTGGTCGGCGGCTCGGTCGTCGTGGTGGTCGTCGGCGGGGGGTTGTCGGTCGTCGTCGTGGTCGTCGGCGGGACCGTCGTCGTGGTCGTCGTGGTCACGGGCGCCTGGGACGGCTGTGACACGGCGGTGGTGCCGCCGCCGGACGTGGACGGATCCGGCAGACCCGAGCTCTTCTCCAACTGCGTGAGCAGCGACTGTTGCTGCTGCTGGAGGCTGGCCTTGCCGTCCTCGTTGTCGACGGCCGGCAGCGAGTTCTGAGCCTGCGTGAGGGCGGTGCGGGCCTCCTCGAAATGGCCCTGCTCCAGCGCCTCGCTGGCGTGGTGGAGATCGTTCCGCACGGATGCCGCCGCCTCGACGGACTCGGCGTGCTGGGAGTAGAGGATCTGGGAGAGGCCCCACAGGGCGTCGCCCGGCTGTGCGTTGCGGGCCGCGAGGCCCATGCCGCCGAACACGATCACCAGCACGGCCGCCGCCGACGCGAGCGGCACCAGGTACCTCGGCTTGCGCTTGCGGACCCGGTTGCCGACGGCGATGGTCGCCATGGCGGTCTCGGTGTCGACGAGTTCGGGAAGTGCCTCGGCGTCCACGTCCAGTCGCCAGGAGAGCAGTAACGACTTCAGCTCAGGATCCTGGTCGGCGCTGGTCATCGAGTTGTCGAACGAACACAGTGCGGTCAGCAGCTCGTCGTCCGCCCGGAGGGCCGAAAGGTCGACGGGGCCGTCCTGGTCGCCGCCCGCGGGCAGCACACCGGCGAATCGGGAGTGATCACCCTCACGGTGATGTGAACCATCGTTGTTGCCGCCGTCCCATCCCACTGGATGGAAGACGACCGTCGCCTCATCGCCGGGCTCTCCCACCGCACCCGCCGACGGGACCAGCGGTTCGTCCGGGGTCTGTCTGCGGTCTCTCCACTCCAGACCGCCAACCCCGTGATCTCGCTGGTCTGACATCAGACCACCTCCTCAGCCGCGAGCGCCCTTCGCAGCCTTGCCAACGCGCGGTGTTGGGTTACGCGCACCGCGCCCGGCGTCGAACCGACCGCTTCCGCGGTCTCCTCCGCCGTTAATCCGACCACGACACGCAGCACGAGGATCTCCCGCTGCTTGGTCGGTAAAACCCGCAACAGTGAAGCCATTCGGGACGAGAGTTCGCCCTGCTCGACAACCTGCTCCGGTCCTGCCTCCATCTCGGGCCGTTCCGGTGGTTCGGCCACCGGTTCGGCCTTGTTCCGCGCCGCAGCACGGTGGACGTCCGCCACCTTGTGCGCCGCGATCCCGTACACGAAAGCGAGAAACGGTCGCCCCTGGTCCTGGTAACCAGGCAGCGCCGTCAGCACCGCGAGACACACCTCCTGCGCCACGTCGTCCGCCGAGGCGAACGACCGTTCCAGCCGGCCCACGCGGGCGCGGCAGTACCGCACCACGAACGGACGGAGCCACGTCAGCAGCCGTTCCACCGCGGTTCGGTCACCACCGACCGCGGCGCCGACCACTGCGGCGCTCAGTCCGTCCCCCAAGTTGGTCATCGCAGGCAAGAGTCCTGGTGTTACGTCGTGGCGGTCGTCATGGACCACATTAGGTGACTCTGTGTCACCCAACACGGTCCTCACCACCGTACAGGCACGGTGCAACCCCGCAGCTGACGGCCAGCGATGCAGGGGTTGACCAGGGATGACGGAGAAATGCGGCAAGCCGGACACGCAAATCCGGCCCGGCGGTCACACGCCGGGCCGGATGCGGACAGTTGCCAGCCAGCGTGCGCCTTCGTGCGCACCACACGGCCGTCCGGGCTAACCGGTTGCTACGAAACGAGGCCCCGGCGGAACCCGTGCGCGACGGCCTGTGCGCGGTCGCGCACGCCCAGCTTGCGGAACAGCCGCCGGGCGTGGGTCTTCACCGTGTCCTCGGACAGGTACAGCTCCCGGCCGATCTGCCCGTTGCTCTTGCCCTGGCTCATCCCGCGCAGCACCTGCAGCTCACGGTCGGTGAGCTGGACGCCCGGGTCGGACGGCTGGCGGGGCGCCGGCACCGACGTGCTGGCCAGCGTGTGGGCGAGCGCGGCGACCAGTTCGGGGCGGGACGCGTCCCACCGCAGGTAGCCGCGGGCACCGCCGGCGATGGCAGCGGCGATGCTGCCGGCGTCGTCCGGGGCACCGAACACGATGACGTTCGCCTGCGGGTTGGCCGAGACGAGGCGGCGGGTGGCCTCAACACCTGTCGGAACGGCGCGCTGGGTACCGACCAGCACGACGTCCACCGGCTGCCGGGTGAACCGAGCCAACAACTCGTCACCGTGCGCAACACAGTCGATGCGACTGACCCCTGGCACAGCAGACATCACGCGCGTCAAACCTTCCCGCACGCTGCGCCGGTCGTCGCAGATCAAGACCGTCGTCACGGGGACTCCTTCCAGCGGCCGAGTGACGTTCCAACTCCGGTATCGGCCAGCAGGGGGCAGACCTTGACACGATCTGGTGCTTAATCCGTCAAGTAGTTAACCCTGCACCCGTTCGAGTTGGTTCACCGGAACGGATCAGCGACGTCGGCATCCATGCCGAAGCCAGCCCGATCCGCGCCATCTCGGCGTCCGACCTCAAGAATACGCTGGTCAGCGCCTCGGAGATGATCTTGCTCCGTTCGGCGGCGCGATCCGGCGCCAATTCGGCCAGCAACAGCGCGCAAGGCCAGACGAGCGGCGACATCCCCCGTGTGAGGGAGACCTCCATCGCTTCCGTGAGTAGGCCCTCGGCACGCGACCGCCCCTTCGGGGTTCCCCCGGACGTCAACGCGGCCCCCAGCATCATGGTCGACTTCACGGTGTGTCGCGTCGCGCCGCGTGACCGGGCGACCTCCCGTGCTCGCTCGGCGTGATCGACCGCGGCTGCCGGGTCATTGGTCGCCAGCGCCAGTTCGGTGGCCACCCAGTGGACACGGACAGTCACCCGCCAGTTCGCGTCACCGCCCGCCCGGACGGCCGCACTGTGCAAGCGTTTCGCCTGGTCCGGGCGGTGCAGGCCGATCGCGTCGGCGGCCAGACCGAGCAGGACGTCGGTCAGCGCACCGGCCCGGTCCACGCCATCGGCGTCCGGCTCGTCCCGTTGCCAGGGCGCCCGCCGCTGCGCGGCCAGCCGGCGGGCGGCTTCGGCGTCGTGCCGCCGGGCCCGCCCATGGCCGCCCATCTGCCGCAGGTGCGACGCCAAGGCCGCGCCCGCCAGCGCGGCGAGCACCGGGTCCGGCCCGGTGGCCAGCGGCCGCAGCAGCGCGGCGGCCCGCGCGTAGTGCCCCTGGCCGCCCAGCACGACGGCGGCCAGCC
>DASZXM010000664.1:0-15132 GCA_035546415.1 Pseudonocardiaceae bacterium | reverse complement strand
ATCAGCGCCAGCAGCGTCCCGACCCCGGGCAGCGCCAGCACCCGCCGGTAAGTGCCCAGTGCCATGGCCACGATTCGATACTGCGCCGCCGGTCTGACACAACCGAATTTCCGACCGTCCGGTCGGGTTCGGCACCACCCGTGGTCACACCTTCGGGTGACCTTGATCAACGCTGTCGGCGTGTCGGTGGCGCTGGGCGGCCTGTGATCCGGACGAGGTACCCGATTCGCCCCGCCGTGTCCCGTTGCGCACTTCTTCTCACCTTTCTTCGACCCGAAAGTGGTCGATCGCGCGCGTGCGCTAACTGGATTGTGTGATTCCGTGCGGTGGGCCACCGGAATCGGGCACGGAGCGCGTTCGACGATCTTGCTCGGCGCATCGTCACTGGTAGCGGACATGTCGATCAGTGGTAACGATGGGGAAGCGGAACACAACGGGAGTCGGCGGACGTCGGGCCCCACGCTTTTCCCACTCACTACCAGGTAATTCATAGCCCGCTAGGAGGGCAACAATGCGAAGGACCGTGGTTGGTGTCATCGCGGTGGCCACCGCGAGCAGTGTCTTCATGCTGACCGGCCTCGGCACGGCCAGCGCGGTGTCGATGTTGGAGCGCGCGCCGGCCGCGACGGCCGCCGGATTCTCGCCGACGGCGGAGGCCGGGACACTCAAGTCCCTGCACGACGCCCTCGAATCACAGTTGAAAGCCAAGGACGCGACGGGGATGCGCGCCACCCAGGCCGACCTCGCCACGGAGCTGGCCAAGCTCCGGAACGCCACCCAGGGCGCGCACACGGCGATGGCACCCGACGCGGTGACGGCCGTGAGCAAGGCCACCCAGGAGAACGACCAGCTCGGCCAGGCCCTGGCCCAGCTGACCGCGCACGGCACGTCGGCCAACGACCTGCCGCTGCCACTGCCGGGCGGTGGTCTGGGCGGGATCACGTCGCTGGTCTCGTCGCTGCTGCAGACCCTGCTCGGCCTGATCATGGGCCTGCTCGGCGGGCTCCCGCTGCCCGGTGGCCTGCCGGTGCCGGTTGGTACGCCCGCGCCGCACGCCTGACGGGCGGTGACAGGTACGACGGCCCCGGCGGACACGTTCCGCCGGGGCCGTCGCGCCGCTCAGCCCTTGGCCCGCGCGATCGCCAACCCGGTCGCCAGCGCCCCGACGGCCTCCAGCGTCGCCTCGCGAGCCCGGGGCAGGACGCCGACGAAGTTGGTGAACCCGTGGATCAGGTCGCGGTGCACCCGGGTCACCACCGGGACACCGGCCTCGGCGAGCCGTTCGCCCAGCAGCACGACCTCGTCGCGCAGCGGGTCGAAGCCGCCGACCGTGATGTACGTCGGCGGGAAGCCGGCCAGGTGGTCGGACAGCAGCACCGACAGCGTCGGGTCCGTGCGCGACCGGTCGTCGGGCGCGTAGTGGCCGAGGAACCAGTCCATGTCCTCGTCGGTGAGCAGGAAGCCGTCGGCGAAGCGGTCCCGGGACGGACGGCGGGTGCTCGCGTCCGTACCCGGGTAGAACAGCACCGCGAACGCCGGCCGGGTGGTCGCGTCGCGCGCGGTGGCATGGCAGACGACGGCCGCCAGGTTGCCGCCCGCGCTGTCGCCGGCCACCGCCACCGCGGCGGGGTCGGCACCCAGTTCGGCGGCGTGGGCCACGGCGTACCGGAACGCCGCCACGGCGTCGTCGGCCGCCGCCGGGAACGGGTGCTCGGGCGCGAGACGGTAGTCCACCGACAGCACCCGCACGCCGGCCTGCTCGGCGAGGAACCGGCACACGCCGTCGTGGCTGTCCAGACCGCCGATCACCCAGCCGCCGCCGTGGTAGAAGACCAGCAGCGGCGAGCCGTCGGCCAGGCCACGGGGCGTGTAGAGCCGCGCCGGGATCGGGCCGGGGATGTCCAGGTCGTGCGTTGCCACCCGCCGGGTGGCCCGGCCGGCCAGCGAGTTGCCCCGGTTCATCATGGCCCGGGCGACAGCCGGGTCGGACGCGGTCAGCGAATAGTTCTGCATCTTCATCAGCCGTAGCAGGACCTGAACGTCCAGGTCGAGGGTCTGGCCGTCGATGCGCACGGCCGGGCCGGCGATCGCCCTGCGCAGCGGCGCCGGGAGGGAGCACAGCGTCCGCACCACGCCCGCCTGCCAGGTGGCGGGTATCCGGTCCACCAGGTTCATGCGCAGCAGATTACCGGTCGGTAACCCGATCGGGGAACACGTGACGGCACACACGATGACTGGACCTCCAGGTTCCTGGAGGTCATACCGTGATGCGGACGGGCGAACCGCTCGCGCCGTTCCGGTGGAAGGATCGTCAGACATGAGCGTGCACGTGGTGGGGATCGGTGGTTCGATCCGCGCCGACTCGCAGTCCGAACGCGCCCTCCGCATCACGCTGGACGCCGCCGAGCAGGCAGGCGCCAAGACGACCATGATCAGCGGCACCCAGCTGCTGCTGCCGTTCTACGACCCGTCCCTGCCCGACCGGCCCGCCGAGGCGATCCGCCTGGTCGAGGAGCTGCGCTCGGCCGACGGCGTGCTGCTGGTGTCGCCCGGTTACCACGGCACCGTGTCCGGCCTGGTGAAGAACGCCCTGGACTACGTCGAGGACCTGCGCGACGACGAGCGGCCCTACCTGGACGGGCGGGCCGTCGGCTGTGTCGCGGCGGCGCGCGGGTGGCAGGCATCGGTCACCACGCTGACCGCGCTGCGGTCCATCGTGCACGCCCTGCGCGGGTGGCCGACCCCACTCGGTGCCGCCGTGAACTCGGCGCACGTCACGTTCGACGACGCCGGCTGCTCGGATCCGAAGGTGGACGAGACGCTGCGCACGATCGGCCGGCAGGTGGTCGAGTTCGCGATGCGCCGGACCGGGTGACATGGGCCACGCCGGGGATGGTCGCCGACGGGCGCAACGGTGAGGTGCACTCGTCCGACGGCGTGATCGACGAGAAGCTGGCCACCCCGAAGGAGATGGGCGGGCCCGGCGGCCTGCACACCAACCCGGAGCAGCTGTTCGCGGCCGGCTACGCGGCCTGCTTCCACGGTGCGCTGCGGATGGTCGCGCGGAACGCGGGCGTGACGCTGCACGCGGACACGTCGGTGGACGCGAAGGTCGGCATCGGCAAGGACGAGACCGGTGGCTTCGGCCTGACCGTGTCGCTCACCGCGCACCTGCCCGGCGTGGCCGCGGCCCAGGCGGACGAGCTGGTCCAGCAGGCCCACCAGGCGTGCCCGTACTCCAAGGCGACCAGGGGGAACATCGAGGTCACGGTGTCCGCCGCGGCGTGACCCCATGACATCGAGCCACACCGGGGCCTGACAATCGTCATGGCGACTACCGGACGTTCGACATCGGTCGCGCGGCTCCGCCCCTCATAACGTCGTTCCTGTCACGAAGCGACCTGATGGAGGGGCCATGACGATCACCGCGAAGCACGCGAAGCCCGCCAGCGGGAACCCGTTCCTGCCACTGGTGCTGGACGTCGCGGTGCCGTTGGGCGCGTACTACCTGCTGCGGCACGTCGGCTTCTCGCTGGTCACGTCGCTGGCGGTGTCCGGCCTGCTGTCCAGCGTCCGGGTCGTGTGGACCGCCGTCCGCGAGCGGAAGGTCGACGGCCTGGCCGCCGCCGTGCTGGTGCTCACCGTGATCAGCATCCCGATCGCGTTCGTCACCGGCTCACCGAAGCTGATGCTGGCCAAGGAGGCGCTGGGCACCGGTCCGCTGGGCGTGTGGGTGATCGTGTCGGCGCTGATCTCCAAGCCGGCGATGGCCAACGGGATGCGGGCGTTCCTGGCGCGCACCGAGGGCAGCGCGCTGGCGTGGGAGCAGCTGGTCGCCGGATCGGCCCGGTTCCGCTCGTCGCTGAACGCGGCGAGCATGGTGTGGGGCATCGGCTTCCTGGTGGAGTGCCTGTCCCGGCTGGTGATGGTGATCGTGCTGCCGGTCGACACGGCGGTGTGGGCGGTGAACATCCCGCCTGCCGTGCTCATGACGGCGTGCGTGTTCGCGCAGGGCCCGTGGGCGCACCGCATGGCGATCATGGTGAAGGAGCGGGTCGCGGAGAACGACAGGCGTGCGCAGCCGATGCCGGTGGCGTTGGCTGCCTGACCAGGGGAAAACGCTCGACCCGGAGCCAGGGGGGTGCTCCGGGTCGAGCGTTGTGTCAACCCATGACCTGCGTGCGGGCGTAGGCGACGGCCATCGCCGTCTGCTTGATCGTCTCCGCCACCACCAGGGAGCCGTGCCCGGCGTCGTACCGGTAGACCGAGTGCGGCGCGTCCCGCTCGGCGAGTTTCGCCAGGTAGTTGTCGATCTGCCGGATCGGGCAGCGCGGGTCGTTCTCGCCGGCGACCACCAGCACCGGCGCCCGCACCTGGTCGACGTACGTGATCGGTGAGCACTCCCGGTACACGTCGGGCACGTCGGTGGGTGAACCGCCGAACAGCGCCCGGTCGAACTCCCGCAGCGGTTCCATCTCGTCCTCGAACGCGGCCACGTAGTCGGCCACCGGCACCACGGCGACACCGGCCGCCCAGCGTTCCGGCTGGGTGCCCAGCGCGAGCAGCGTCAGGTAACCGCCCCACGACGCACCCTCGACGACCATCCGGTCGGGGTCGGCGATGCCGTCCTGGACCGCCCAGTCGTAGACGGCGGCGATGTCGGCCAGTTCGGTGAGCCCCGGCCGGCCCTCGATGGCGTCCCGCCACGCGGAACCGTAACCGGTGGACCCGCGGTAGTTGACCTCGACGACGGCGAACCCGGCGTCCACCCAGACGGCGCGGTAGGCGGAGAAGCGGTCCTCGTCGGCGCTGTGTGGGCCACCGTGGATGGAGAACACGGTGGGCACCGGCCCGGTCGCGCCCGCCGGCCGCGCGACGAACGCGTGGATCGACCCGCCCGGCCCGTCGACGAACACGTCGTCGACGGGCGTGGCGTCCGGTGCGACCGGCCCCGGCGGCGTGAGCAGCACACTGTCGGTGCCGTCGGGCGCGATGGCCCGGACCTTCGTCGGCGACGCGGCCGACGACCACGAGTACTCGATCGTCCCGTCGTCGCGCACCCCGGCACCACCGATCGTGCCCCGAGCACTGTCCACAGTGGTCAGCTTGCCGGTAGCGATGTCGAAGCGGTGCAGCGTGTTCCGCGACTGGTACGTGTGCACCACGAGCAGCGCTGACCCGTCCGGGTACCAGTCGGCGGTGATCTCACCGGGCAGGTCCACGGCCAGTTCGGTCTGCGTGCCGGCCTCGACGTCCCAGATGAGCAGTTCCTCCTTGCCGCGCCGCTCGTGCGCCACGAGCAGCCGAGCGTCCCCGGCCACCGGCGCGAACGCGAGCGGGTCGAGCCCTTTGCCCGGCCCGTCCCACAGTTCCGCGACGGTGCGACCGTCCGAAGTGGCCACCACGCGGATGGCGGGATGCCGGCTGTCGCCGTGCTCGGAGTGGCTGATCGCGAGCAACCCGTCGTCCCGGGACAGCGCGCCGACGCCGGCGTTGTGCTCACTGGCATAGGTCACCTCGGCGGGCCCGCCGCCCTTGGTCAGCCAGATGGTGCTGCCGTCGTCGGTGTCGATGCCCATGGCGGTGACGTCCCGCCCGATGGCCAGCCCGGACGGGTAACCGGCGTGCGTCCCCGGCACGGCCTGCCCGGCGGGCGCACCACCGCCGAACGGCTCACTGCGCCACACACCGAACTCGTCCCCGGCGGTGTCGTCGAACCACCAGATGTGCTCACCGTCCGGCGTCACGGTCGCGTGCGACGTCCCCTGCGCCCGATCGGTCACCTGCCGATGGCTGTCGGCCTTGCGGTCCCACGCGTAGATCGCCCACACCCCACTGGCATTGGAGACGTACACGTTCCGGTCCGGCGCATCCCGCGCCCACTCCGGCAACGACACCCGAGCAGCGGTGAACCGAGCCCGCCACCGAGCCTCCAACTGAGGATCATCGAACAACACACGAGGAACTTCGACGTCAGTCACACGGGCATGCTATGCGCCATTCCAAGACAGCAGACGAAAACCGCAGCCCGCCCCGAAAACGCGACCCAGCGCTGGGGGTCCGGGGGGTGAAGCCCCGCCGGCAGGGGGTCTGGGGGCTTGGCCCCCAGAAGAAACAAAAGAGCGGCCCATGTTCGCGCTCTCCGCGAACACAGGCCGCCCAGCCGGTCGGGGTGACAGGATTTGAACCTGCGACCTCTTCGACCCGAACGAAGCGCGCTCCCAAGCTGCGCCACACCCCGGCTGTTGTGCCGGGAGTGAGTCTAGCGGACGTGTGCGCGGGCTCCGAATCGGGCTGACGCTGCGGCCTCCTCGTCGGGGGCTTCGATGGTGGCCGGCCGTGGGACCAGCGTCAACAGGCTGGCTTCCGGTGGGCAGGCGAAGCGGACCGGTGCGTACGGGGACGTGCCCAGACCTGCGGAAACGTGTAGCCACGTGTGGGCGCCCCAGCGGGAGGCGCCTCGGGCGCGGGAGCGATCAAGTTCACAGTTGGTGACGATCGCGCCGTAGCCGGGGAGCCTTAGTTGGCCGCCGTGGGTGTGGCCGGCCATGATCAGGTCGTAGCCGTCGTGGGCGAAGGCGTCCAGGACGCGGGGTTCGGGCGAGTGGGTGACGCCGAGTTTGAGGGTGGCGCTCGGGTCGGGTTGGCCGGCGATCTCGGCGTAGCGGTCGCGGCGCAGGTGGGGGTCGTCGACGCCGGCGGCGACGATGCCCTGGCCGGAGACGGTGAAGCCGCGGCGGACGTGGGTGAGGTCGAGCCAGCCGTGTTCGATGAACGCGGCGCGCAGGTCCTTCCAGGGCAGGGGGACGCCGCGGATGTGTTTGCGGCTCTTCGTCAGGTACCGGACCGGGTTCTTCGGCCGGGGCGCGTAGTAGTCGTTGCTGCCGAAGACGAAGACGCCGGGTTTGTCCAGCAGCGGGCCGAGGGCGCGCAGGACGGACGGCACCGCGTGCTGGTGGGCGAGGTTGTCGCCGGTGTTGACCACGAGGTCGGGGTTCAGGTCGGCGAGGGCCGCGACCCAGCGTTGTTTGGCTGTCTGACCGGGCATCATGTGCAGGTCGGAGATGTGCAGCACGCGCAGTGGGCGCGCGCCCTCGGTCAGTACGGGGAGGGTGGCGGTGCGCAGTGTCCAGTGCCGGCGTTCGATCACCGCCGCGTAGGTGACGGTCGCTGCCCCGGCGGCCACGGTTCCCGCCGCTATCCGAGCTATCGTGTTCACGCCTTCGAGCCTACGGCGACCCGGGGGCCGGGCACAGGCGCCGGTAGCCTTCGCACACATGGCGGAACTGAAGGCGCGGCTGCGCGCGGACCTGACCACGGCGATGAAGGCGCGGGACACCCTCACGACGGGAGTGCTGCGCATGGCGCTGGCCGCCGTCGGCACCGAGGAGGTCGCCGGCGACACCGCGCGTGAGCTGTCCGACGACGAGGTGCTGCGTGTCCTGACGCGTGAGGTGCGCAAGCGCAAGGAGGCCGCCGAGGCGTTCTCCGGTGCGGGGCGCGCCGAGCAGGCCGCGGGTGAGCTGGCCGAGGCGGACGTGCTGTCCCAGTACTTGCCGGCGCAGTTGGGCGACGCCGAGTTGGCGGCCATCGTCGACAAGGCTGTGGCGTCCGTCACCGAGCAGTTGGGCGCGGCGCCGGGGATGCGGCAGATGGGGCAGGTCATGAAGGCCGTGAACGCGGAGGTCGCGGGTCGGGCCGAGGGCGCGAAGGTGGCCGCGCTGGTGAAGGCGAGGCTGCAGGGCTGACGCGGCACGGGGCGCCCCGCTCGGGGACGCCCCGTCCGGGGTCAGCCGGTGGCGCCGGGCGCGATCGACGGCGGCGCCGACGAGACCTGCGGCGGTGGCAGCGTGCCGGTGCTCACCCAGAGGGTGATCGGCGTGCTGGTCGGCACCTGGTTGCCCTGCGGTGTCTGTCCGACGACCGTGCCCTGGGGCTGCTTGGAGTTGAACGGCACGATCTTCGCGTGGTAGCCCTTGGCCTGCAGTGCCTGCACGGCCTTGCTCTCCTGCGTGTTCATCACGAACGGCACCGTCGGGCCTTTTTCGCCCGGGTTCAGGTAGGCGGCGTCGGCGGCGGGCATCGGCGGCACGTTCTTGCCGGCCAGTATCTGTTCGAACGCCAGGAAGAAGGTGGGCGCGGCGACCGGACCACCGAAGCCGCCGCTGCAGGACGGCGACGTGAACGGATGTTGCAGGTTGGAGTCACAGATGTTCTGCGGGCGGTTGCTGTCGGTGAAGAAGATCGACGACGCCGCGTACCCACCGCTGTAGCCGACGAACGCCAGCGACTTGGCTTCCTGGGTGGTACCGGTCTTGCCGGCCAGCGGCAGGGTCCATCCGGTGGCCGCGGCGGGCGACGCCGACGTGCCGGGGGACACCGCGTCGTGGCTGAGGCCGTTGAGTTCGGTGTTCGCCAGGGCGGGTGGCACGATCCGCTCGCACGGCTGCTGCTGGAACGGGATGGTCTTCCCGTACCGGTCGGTGACCGACAGGATCGGCGTGGGCGGGCACCACACGCCGCCGCTGGCCAGGGTGGTCATCACGTTGGCCAGTTCCAGCGGGGACAGCGCGGCCGTGCCCAGCGTGAACGACGCCTTGTTCTGGAAGTACTGCATCTGGGACGGGTAGTTCTTCGTCGGCGTACGGCCGAACGTGTTGTTGTCCAGGGTGTTGCGCAGGCCCAGCCGGTAGGCCATGTCCAGCACGTTCGGGATGCCGGTGTCCAGTTCCAGGCCGACGAACAGGGTGTTCGGCGAGATCGCCAGCGCGTCGGGCATCGACAGCTGGGCGGCGGCGTGCTCGGCGTTCTTCACCGGGTAGCACTTGTTGTACCGGGGGTCGAGGTACTGGAAGCACGCCGAGGGTGGGTTGGGTCGGACCGAGTTCAGCCCGATCACACCTTTCTCCAGGGCGGCCGCCGTGGTGGTGATCTTGAATGTCGAACCGGCGCCGAACGGGTCGCTGGTGTTGGCCGGCAGGTTGGTCAGCGTCTCGCCCTTGGCGGCGTCGTTGCCGTAGTTGCGGTTGGCGACCATCGCGACGACCTGGTGCGACGTGGCGCCCGGTTTGATGATGTCGAACGTGTTGGCCAGGCCGTTGGCCGTGGGCGGGATGCGGTTGAGGACCGTCTGCTTGGCGATCTTGCTGATCTTCGGGTCGAGCGTGGTCTTGATCGTGTAGCCGCCGGTGTTGATCTGGTCGGCCGTGAACCCGGCCTGTTCCAGGTAGCTCACCGCGTACTGGCAGAAGAAGCCCGCGTAGTCGGGCGCGCCGATGCACGTGCTGGACGGGATGTCCGGGCCGCCCTGCACGACGCCCAGCGGCTCCTTCTTGTACCGCGCCGCGTCGGCGGGGGACAGCGCGTTGTTCTCCACCATTTTGTCGATCACCACGTTGCGCCGCTGCAGCGCCTGCTGCGGGTGGTGGTACGGGCTGTACAGCACGGGGTTGTTGACCATGCCGGCCAGCAGCGCCGACTGGGGCACCGTCAGCTTGTCCGGGGTGGTGTTGAAGAACGCGGCCGCGGCTGCGCGCACACCGAAGGGACCGGCACCGCCGGAACCGAAGTCGACGACATTCAGATATCCGGTCAGGATGTCGTTCTTCGACCACTCCTGGTCCAGTGTCATGGCCATCTTCGCTTCGCGAAGTTTCCGGACGACCGTCTGGGCCTGGTCTTGTGCCTGGGCGGTCTTGTTGTTCCTGTCCACGACGTTGATCAGGAAGTTTTTCACGTATTGCTGTGTGATCGTCGACGCACCCTGGGTGCTGCCTCCGGAGCTGTTGGACAGTGCCGCGCGCAGTGCGCCCTTCAGGTCGATGCCGGCATGTTGGTAGAACCGTTTGTCCTCGATCGCGATGATCGCGTTCGTCATGTTCGGCGAGATCTGGTTGAACGACGCCGGCAGCCGGTACTGGTCGAACAGGTACGCGATCGGGTTGCCGTCCCGGTCCTCCATGGTCGTGACCAGCGGGAACTCGGCGCTGGCCAGGTCGGAGGAGATGCTGTCCACCGAGTCGCTGAGCTGGTTGGACGCCTCGCCCAACCCGATGGCCACCGGTGCCATCACACCGGCGAACAACACGCCCGCGAGCGCACAGAGACACAGGAACCGCAGAAGACCACCGGAGACACGCACCTGTTCAGCGTACCGAGCACCCGGTGAGCGGCGCGTTGTCAAGGGCTCGCCGGACCTGTTCAGGTAACGGGTCGATATCACGGTGTTGGCAGTGGAACCGACTGCCTCTATCGTCCGTCAACGTCCACGACAGGGTAAATGGATAGGCCAGTCAGGTGGCCGGTCCATACCGTTCGCCGCTAGGGGGCGGCGAATCGGAGTCGGGACGACGCTAGGAGCTGGGGGAAGATGATTTTCGACCAGTCGGACTGGCGGGTAAGCGCGCACTGCCGCGACGAGGACCCGGACGGCCTGTTCGTCCGTGGCGCCGAGCAGCGGCGAGCGAAGCTGGTCTGTCTCAACTGCCCGGTTCGCACCGAGTGCCTCGCCGAGGCGCTGGACAACCGGATCGAGTTCGGCGTGTGGGGTGGCATGACCGAGCGTGAGCGTCGGGCACTGCTGCGCCGCAGGCCGGATGTGGATTCGTGGCGGGAACTGCTGGCCGCCGCGCGCCGCAACTACGAGACGGACATCGCCGAGTTCACCGCCGACTACGCCGTCGGCTGACCACGACAGGGATCTCCGCACACAGGCGTCAGCGTCGACGTCGTCAACCGAACAAGGATCGCCGCCGCTGGCCGGTCACTCGCCGGCCAGCCGCAGCGCGATCTCCCGCAGCCCGTCCAGATCGTGCACGTCGGCGGGCAGGGCGGGCACGCCCACGACCGCCACCCGCGGGTGGGCCTTGGTGAACCGCGCCAGCAGGCGCTTCTCGCGTGCCGCGACCGCGACCCGGTCGGCGTGCACCCGCAGCGCGGCCGCGGCCCGCGGTGCGCCGCCGGACTTGTCCAGTTCGTCCGCCGTGGCCACGGCCCTGCTCGCCGGCAGGTCGGCCAGCACCGGGTGCGTCCGGTTGGCGACCAGGCCGGCCAGCGGCATGCCCTCGGCCGCGAGCCGTTCCACGAAGTAGGACGCCTCGCGCAGCGCGTCCGGCTCGGGAGCCGCGACCACCAGGAACGCCGTGCCGGGGGAGCGCAGCAGCGTGTACGTGGCCGTGGCGCGTTCCCGGAAACCGCCGAACATGCTGTCGAACGCCTGCACGAACGCGGACGCGTCCTGCAGCAGCTGGCCGCCGATGATGGTGGACACGGCCTTGGCGAACAGTCCGAACCCGGCGCCGACCAGCTTCCGGATGCCCAGACCGCCGGCGCGTGCCGGCGCGGACAGCAGCCGGATGATCCGGCCGTCCAACACGGTGGACAGCCGCTGCGGTGCGTCCAGGAAGTCCAGCGCCGAGCGGCTCGGCGGCGTGTCCACGACGATCAGATCCCACTCGCCGGTCGCGGCCAGTTGCCCCAGCTTCTCCATCGCCATGTACTCCTGCGTGCCGGAGAACGACGTGGAAATGGTGCGGTAGAAGGGATTGGCCAGGATCTGTTGCGCCCGGTCCGGGCCCGCCGTGTTCAACACCATGTCGTCGAACGTGCGGCGCATGTCCAGCATCATCGCCGACAGTTCACCCTTCGGGTCGAATCCGGCGACCCGCACCGGCCGCGGCTGGTTGCCCAGTTCGCGCAGGCCCAGCGACTGGGCCAGCCTGCGGGCCGGGTCGATCGTCAGCACCACGGTCCGCCTGCCGCGCTCGGCCGCGCGCACCGCCAGCGCCGCCGCCGTCGTGGTCTTGCCGACACCGCCGGAGCCGCAGCACACGATCACGTGCGTCTGCGGGTTGTCCAACAGCGCGTCGACGTCCACGGCGGGTGGCCGGAACGTGCCGGTCATCGCACCCCCTGCTCGACCATGGTCTCCGCCAGTTCGTACAGCGCGGCCACGTCCACGCCGTCGGTCAGTTCGGGCAGGTCCAGCGATGGCAGGTCGGCCTCGGCCAGATGGGACCGGGCGCGCAGCTCGGCGCGTGCCCGGGTGGCGTGCTCGACCGTCTCGGCGACCAGGTCGGCCACGGTCTCGTCGGTGAGCGCCAGGCCGGCCTGTTTCAGCTCGGCGCCGACCTCGGCCTGGTCGATCCGGCCCTCGGCGGCCGCACCGACCAGGTCGGCGGGCAGCCGCTCCGGGCGGATGCGGTTCACGAACACGGCGCCGGGCCGCAGGTCGGCCGTGTCCAGTTCGGCGACGGCGTCCAGCGTCTCCCGGACCGGCATCTCCTCCAGCAGCGTCACCAGGTGCACGGCCGTGTCGCCGGAGTGCAGCAGCCGGGCGACGCCCTCGCTCTGGCCCTTGATCGGGCCGACCTTCGCCAGGTCCACCATGGCCTTGGTGACGTCGAGGAACTTCACGATCCGACCGGTCGGCGGCGCGTCCAGCACGACGGCGTCGTAGCGGTGCCGGCCGCCCGCGTCGGTCCGGCCGACGGTCTCCTTGAGCTTGCCGGTGAACAGCACGTCCCGCAGGCCGGGTGCGAGCGTGGTGGCGAACTCGATGGCCCCCATCCGGCGCAGGGTGCGGCCGGCGAAACCCAGGTTGTAGAACATCGCCAGGTACTCCAGCAGCGCCGCCTCGGCGTCCACGGCCAGCGCGTACACCTCGCCGCCACCGGGCGCGGACACGATGCGCTGCTCGGCGTAGGGCAGCGGGGGCTGGTCGAACAGCTGCGCGATGCCCTGCCGGCCCTCCACCTCCACCAACAGCACCCGGTGCCCGGGCCGGCTGCTGGCCAGGGCGATCGCGAGTGACGCGGCGATCGTCGTCTTGCCCGTGCCGCCCTTGCCGGTCACGACATGCAGCCGGGCGCGCGCCAGGTCGTCGGTCCAGCTGGTTGACGTCACCGGTCCAGCGTAAACGTCAGTTGGCGTGCAGCATCGCCAGCAGCACCATGGCCAGGACGAACGCCAGACCCCACCCGACCAGCACCGGCAGCAGCGCCGCGATGGCCAGTGTGAGGCCCGCTGTGACGATCAGCACGCTCACCCCGGCGGCGATCACGGTGAGGTGCGTCGCGCCGCGCCAGTCGCGGGACTGGGCCATCGCGACCAGCATCAGCACCAGGCCCTCGGCACCGAACACCGCGGCCGGTAGTACCCGCCACACCTCCACGTACCCACGGTATCCCCGCCGCTAGGCTGCCCCCATGACGAAGTGGGAGTACGCGACGGTTCCGCTGCTGATCCACGCCACCAAGGCCATCCTCGACCAGTGGGGCGAGGACGGCTGGGAGCTGGTGACGGTGTTGCCCGGCCCGTCCGGCAGCGACCAGCTGGTCGCCTACTTCAAGCGGCCGAGGGACTGACGTGGGCGGCTGGAGCGATCGACTCGCCGAACTGGGCATCACGCTGCCCGACGTGGCCAAGCCGGTGGCGGCCTACGTGCCCGCCGTGCGCTCGGGGTCGCACGTGTACACGTCCGGGCAGCTGCCGTTCGTCGACGGCTCGCTCGCCGCGACCGGCAAGGTCGGTGGCGAGATCGCACCGGAGGAGGCCAAGCGGCACGCCCGCACGTGCGTGCTGAACGCGCTGGCTGCCGTGCACTCGCTGGTCGGCATCGACTCGGTGGTGCGGATCGTCAAGGTGGTCGGCTTCGTCGCGTCCGCCGAGGGCTTCACCGGTCAGCCCGCCGTGGTCAACGGCGCGTCCGAACTGCTCGGCGAGGTGTTCGGCGACGCCGGTGCGCACGCCCGGTCCGCCGTCGGCGTCGCGGAGCTCCCGCTGGGCGCTCCGGTCGAGGTGGAGCTGGTCGTCGAGGTCGGCTGAGCCGGTTTCGTGCCCCGATCGGCCCGTTCACGACGTCTGCGGACAGCGTCGTCTGCGGACAGTGACGTGTGCGGACAGTGACGTTGCGCGGGTTTGGCGGACCACGTCCACCACGTTTGGTCACCGTGGCAGACTCGGGTCACCCATCCGAGGGACGGTGATCACCTATGGGTGAGGCTGCCGAGTCGGCCTGCCATGAGTTGCTGCTCCGCCTTGCCGGCCGCCTGCCGGACCGCCAGCTGTGGCGCTTCCGGGACTGGCTGGCCGCCGGAGCGCTGCCCGAACTGAGCCACGTGCTGCCGCTGACCCTGCTGCGCGAGCGGGTCGGGCTGATGGACGACGAGTTCCGGTTGATCGACATCGCCCTGCGCGCGTACGGCGTCGACCTGGGCCTGCTCAGCTCCGTCCGCGAACTGTACGAGCTGCCCGAGCTGGAGTACACGTTCTCCGACCACGAGGTCGACTCCCGGAACGCGCTGGGGGACCAGCTCGCCGTGCTGCTCTCGGCGCTGCTGCGCGGCAGGCCGTCGGTCGGCGAGGTGCGGGCCACGTGGCGCCGGCCGCGCCACCACACCGGGCCGGGCCACGTCGAGGTGCGGCGGGTGCTGCTGGTGAAGGCGTCGGCCGACCATGCCGCACTGGCCGGTGAGCTGCAGCGCGTGCAGCGTGCCGTCGGCGAACCCGACCCGTGCGTCGAGGTGCTGCCCGAAGGCATCGCGCCGCCGCTCTACCACCGGGCCGCGCTCGCGGCCAGCGAACTGCTGTGCGTCGGCGCCGACGACCCGTACGGCCAGCTCGTGCACAGCCGATAGCCATCCCGATAGCCAGATGAACCCCCGGGGAAGGAGACCTGGCGTGGCTGACTCGTCCGACCGAACTGCTCTGCCCATCCGGGTGCACGACTTCCTGCTCGCCTGCGCGGGCCGGATCGATGACGACGCGTTGACCGACGCCAGAGAGCTGCTCGCCATGGCGGAGCTGGACCGCGCCGTCGAGTTGCTCACGGCCAGCCTGGTCGCCGGCCGCATCCGCCTGTCCGCCGACGAGCGCGACGAGCTGCTCGACCTGGTCGACGCGGTGCGCAGCTCGCCGGCACTGGTGGACCGCGTGCTGGTGGACGACAACGCGCCACTGCCCCGTCACCGGTTCACCACGGGCGGCATGGACGACCCGGCGCCCGAGACGGGCGTCCTGGAGGCCGTGGGCCGGGTGATCGAGGTGCTGCCCGACATCCGGTCGGTGTCCTGCGTCTGGCGGATCACGCCCGCCGGCGCGCCCGCCGGACCGGTGCCGCAGCGGCTGGTGCTG
>DASZXM010000663.1:0-5692 GCA_035546415.1 Pseudonocardiaceae bacterium | reverse complement strand
CGGCGCGATTTGCCGGGCGTGTCGTCTGTCCGGCGAGGGAGCCGCAGCGCTGTGGAGTCGCGGGTGAGCGGTGTGTCGTCGGTTCGCCGGGACTCACCGTGGGCGTGTCGTCCGTCCGGCGAGGGTTGCTGGTGCTCCCGCGTAGCAGTGGATGGCGTGTCGTCCGTTCGGCGATCACGTGGGGCGCGCTCAGTGTTGGAGCGGGTAGCCGCCGCCGATGCCGCGCCAGGCGAGTGTCGAGATCAGGCTGACCGCTTCGTCCTTCGACAGGCGTCGTTCGGTGTCCAGCCAGAAGCGCGCGCTGACCTGGCTCATGCCGACCAGGCCGACCGCCAGCAGCCGCGCCTGGTCCTGGCTGAGTCCGGCGTCCGCCGTGATGGTTTCCGTGATCGCGTCCACGCTGGCTGTCGTCGCGCGTTCGACCGCGTCCTGTACCGCCGGTTCGCCGCGCAGGTCGGACTCGAAGACCATGCGGAAGGCCTGGCCCTCGCCGTCCACGAAGTCGTAGAACGCGCCGACCGCCGCGAGGACGCGCGCCTTGTTGTCCGTCGTCGAGTCCAGGGCGTTGCGCACGCGCGCCACCATGTCGTCCACGTGTGTCTCCAGCAGCGCCAGGTACAGCTCCAGCTTGCCGGGGAAGTGTTGGTAGAGAACGGGCTTGCTCACGCCGGCGCGTTCGGCGATCTCGTCCATCGCGGCCGCGTGGTAGCCGTTGGCCACGAACACGTCCTGTGCCGCGGCCAGCAACTGGGCTCGTCTGGCCGTGCGCGGGAGCCGCACGCCTCTGCCAGCCGGAGCGCTCCCAGTCACCGTGTCCGTCACGTCGTCCTCCACCGCTGTCTCCTTGGCCACGCGGGTTGACCGCCCTGCCGGCCATTGACCTTACTCGCTGGTAATCGGGATCGGGAGGGATCGTTACAGACGTCCGCGCCGACGCGGATACCCGCCGGGGTGGCCGTCGCATGACCAACAGGTGACGAAAAGGTAGCGAAACGGCATCCACAGGCCGCATCCTGGTGCGGTGACTCTGCTACTCCGCACCCCACGGTCGGCATCGGCGATGTCGCGGGAGGCCCTGCTCACCCGCGTTCCGCTGTCCGCCGCCGACCTGCCGTCGTTGGACCGGCTGACCTGGCCGTGGCCGGGGCGGAGCGCGCAGTACGGCGACCTCGAGGTGTACGTGCGGGAAACGCCCGGTCCACGCGTCGACGCACCGCGCGCCGTGTATCTGCACGGCCTCGGCGGGTCGGCCACGAACTGGACCGAACTGGCGGGGCTGCTGGCCGGCCACGTGCACGGGTTCGCCGTGGACCTGCCCGGGTTCGGTCTTTCGCCGCCGTCGCGCACGCCGGACTACCGGATGGCGAAGCAGGCGGAGGCTGTCGTGCGCATGCTGGACGGCGGTGAGCCTGCTCACCTGATCGGCAACTCGATGGGTGGCGGCATCGCGCTGCTGCTCGCCGCGGCCCGGCCGGACCTGGTGCGCACGCTCACCCTGATCTCGCCTGCCATGCCGGATCTGCGGCCGGACGTCCGCCGGCTGTCCGACCCGCGCATGGCCGTCGCGATGCTGCCGTTCGTCGGCCGGAAGGCCCGCGCCGGGCTGGCCAAGCTGACCGCGCGGGACCAGATCGAGCAGATGCTGCACCTGTGCTTCGCCGACCCGGGTCGGGTGTCCGAGGAGCGGATCGCGCTGGCCGTCGCCGAGCTCGCGGAGCGCAACTCAGTGCCGTGGGCCGGCAGGGCCGTCAACACCGCGGCCTCCGCCATCTTCCGCGACTGGCTGCTACCGGCCGGTCGCTCGCTGTGGGCGGTCGCCCGGCGGGTGACCGCTCCCACCCTGGTGGTGTGGGGTGCGCAGGACAAGGTGATCACCGTCCGCAAGGGACCGCGCACCGCGCGGTTGCTGCCTCGCGGTCGGCTGCTCGTGCTGCCGCGCACCGGGCACACCGCGCAGATGGAACGGCCGGTCACCGTGGCCCGCGCCGTCCTGGGCATGTGGGAGGCCGTCGACCGCGGCGAATGGTGACCCGGGCGTTGCCACCCTCGCTAGGGTGACCGGGTGGTGACCGAACAGCCACCAAGCGGTCATGACGCCCAACCCGGGCGTCATCGCGGCGATCGCCGCTCCCCGGCCGAACCGCTGACGGCGTCCTGGCGGCTGGACACCTCGGAATTCCGCGTCGACCCCGCCGGACTCCGCAAGGACGCGCGGAAACCCAAGCACCGCAACGTCTTCAGCTACGGCTGGCGGGTGTACGTGATTCCGGTGCTGGTGGTCGTCACCATTCTCGTCGTCGTGAACACCGCGCAGCACGCCGACCAGACCACCTCGATCGGTGCCGCCGCCACCACGACCGCACCGCCGGCGGCCACCGAGCGGTCCGTCGTGCCTGTCGACCCGGCCACCGGCACGGCCGTGCTGCCGCCCGGCCCGCAGGTGCCGCAGTCCGGTGCCGGCACATGGCACATCGTCCCGGGCAACGGGCCGGTCGTGGGCAAGAGCAGGCACGTGTACCACTACCAGGTGGCCGTCGAGGACGGTATCGACTCGGCCGTCTACGGCGGAGACGACGCGTTCGCCGAGATCGTGCAGGCCACGCTGTCCGACCCGCGCGGTTGGATCGCGGCCGGCACCGTGTCGGTGCAACGGGTCGGCGCGAGCTACCAGAACCCGGACTTCGTGGTGAGTCTCACCACTCCCAACACCGACCACCGGGCAGACCTGTGCGGCTACCTGATCCGGTACGAGGCGTCCTGCTGGCGGTCCAGCGCGCACCGCGTGGTGATCAACCTGGCCCGCTGGGTGCGCGGTGCACTGGCGTTCGAGGGCGACCTCGGGCTGTACCGGCAGTACGCCATCAACCACGAGGTCGGTCACGTGTTCGACAACCAGCACGTGGGCTGTGCCACGAACGGCGGGCTGGCCCCGGTGATGATGCAGCAGACGTTCGGCGTGTCCGACAACTACGTCCACGACCTCAACCAGGTCGACCCGGTCAACCGGAACCGGGTGCCCCGCGACGGCAAGGTGTGCCGGCCGAACGCGTGGCCCTACCCACAGGGACCGGCCGATCCGGCGAGCAATCCGCCTGGCTGAGCCGTCCACATGATGGGAGGGTGGAAGACCGGCAGCGCTGATGGCGTTATGTCGTACACGGACGTTGAAACACACAGTACGGAGGAGCCATGCCGCTTCCGCCGCTCGTTGAGCCCGCAGCGGAGCTGACCAAGGAGGAGGTCGCGCGCTACAGCCGGCACCTGATCATCCCGGACGTCGGGGTGGACGGGCAGAAGCGGCTGAAGAACGCGAAGGTCCTCGTGGTGGGTGCCGGCGGGTTGGGCAGCCCGGCGCTGCTGTACCTGGCCGCGGCCGGTGTCGGGACGCTCGGCATCGTCGAGTTCGACGTGGTCGACGAGTCGAACCTGCAGCGCCAGGTCATCCACGGCCAGTCCGACATCGGCCGGCCCAAGGCCGAGTCGGCGCGCGACTCGATCGCCGAGATCAACCCGTTCGTCAAGGTGAACCTGCACCAGACGCACCTGTCCAGCGAGAACGCGCTGGACATCTTCCGCGACTACGACCTGATCCTGGACGGGACGGACAACTTCGCCACCCGTTACCTGGTCAACGACGCCGCCGTGCTGCTGGGCAAGCCGTACGTGTGGGGTTCGATCTTCCGGTTCGAGGGCCAGGTCAGCGTGTTCTGGGAGGAGCACGGTCCGCAGTACCGCGACCTCTACCCCGAGCCGCCGCCGCCCGGCATGGTCCCGTCCTGCGCCGAGGGTGGCGTGCTGGGCGTGCTCTGCGCGTCCATCGGCTCGATCATGGTGACCGAGGCGATCAAGCTGATCACCGGCATCGGTGAGACGCTGCTGGGCCGGCTCATGGTGTACGACGCGCTGGAGATGACCTACCGGACGATCAAGATCCGGAAGGACCCCAACGGCGAGAAGATCACCGAGCTGATCGACTACGACGCCTTCTGCGGTGTCGTGTCCGACGACGCGCGCGACGCGGCCGCCGGCCACACGATCACACCGCTGGAGCTGAAGCAGAAGATCGACGCACACGACGACTTCCTTCTGGTCGACGTGCGGGAACCGCACGAGTACGAGATCGTCAAGATCCCCGGCTCGGTGCTGATCCCCAAGGACCGCATCCTGTCCGGCGAGGCCCTGGCCGAACTGCCGCAGGACCGGCAGATCGTGCTGCACTGCAAGTCGGGCGCCCGCTCGGCGGAGGCCCTGGCGGCGCTGCACCAGGCCGGTTTCGGCGACGCGGTGCATGTCGGCGGCGGTGTCCTGGCGTGGGCCCGCGAGGTCGACCCGAGCCTGCCGACCTACTGAGGTGAACCGACCGGCCCGGGCCATGACGAATGGCCCGGGCCGCTGTGCGCCGCGGCAGGCTGGTCCGCTCCTGGGCCGCGGCAACCCGGCCCGTCGCGTCGGTGCCTTCAACAGCCCGGTCGCAGGGCGTTGACCTGGCGATGCGCTGGGCCATCCGGGTGGTGGGCGGGTTCGTCAACCGATCAACTCCGCACCATCGCGGGTCGGTGTCCGGTCTCGGCTCGCCAGGGCGGTAGCGTCCCCGACCGTGAGTGTCACGTTGGAACCGCCACCCGTACACGTTCGTGCGGCGTTCGGTGCCCGCAACAGCGAGCCGGAACTGGTCGACGGCGGTCCGGTGTGGCGCTGTGGCGACATCGCGTTGCGTCCCGCGACCAACCCGGCCCAGGCGGCCTGGGTGGCGCAGACCCTGGACGGCCTGCACGTGGACAACGTGCGTATCGCCAGACCGCTGCGGTCCACCGACGGCCGCTGGGTCGTCGGCGGCTGGGCGGCCACCCGGTTCGTCGCCGGCCGTGCCGAACCGCGGCACGACGAGGTCGTGTCCGTCGCCGTCCGCCTGCACACCGCCACCCACGGACTGCCCCGGCCGCGCTTCCTGAACGCCCGCCGGGACGTCTTCGCCCTGGCCGACCGTGCCGCGTGGGGCGAGGAGGAGGCTCCGCTGGACGCCGCGCTCGGCGGACGGCTGTTCGATCTCATGTCGGGGTTCTGCAAGCCCACCAACGTCCAGCCACAGGTCGTGCACGGCGACCTGTTCGGGAACGTGCTGTTCGACGGCACGAATCCACCCGCCATCTCCGACTTCGTGCCCTACTGGCGGCCGGCCGAATGGGCGGCGGCCGTGGTCGTCGTGGACGCCCTCGCATGGGGTGGTGCCGACGACGGCATCGTCCGGCGTTGGGTGCACCTGCCGGAGTGGCCGCAGGCCTTGCTGCGCGCACTGCTGTTCCGGCTCGCGGTGCACGCGCTGCACCCGCATTCCACGCCACAGTCACTGCGCGGCCTGCAGCGGGTGGCCGACCAGGTGACCGGCATGCTCTGACCCGCCGGTGGCCCTCACCGTCGGGCGGGCGCCGTTGTGCGGGCAAGTTCGCGGCACCGAAACCCGACGCCATCGTCGGGTAATTCCGCGCGCCTAGCGTCGTGACCCGTGCCGGTCCCCACCGCGGTCGTCGACGGAATCGCGACCCACTGCCCGTACTGCGCGCTGCAGTGCGGGATGCAGCTGCGGGTGAACGGCACCGTCACCGTCGAGCCCCGCGAGTTCCCGACCAACAGGGGTGGGCTGTGCCGCAAGGGCTGGACGGCGGCCGACCTGCTCGACTCCCCCGAACGGCTG
>DASZXM010000662.1:0-16255 GCA_035546415.1 Pseudonocardiaceae bacterium | reverse complement strand
GGCCGCTGACCGAGGCGGACAGATGGTCACCGATGACCGGCAGGGCCGTGTTCACGACGGTCGCGTCCATCATGATCATGAAGAATCCGGAACACAGCGCCACCAGAGGTTTGGCTCGTGTCATGCGTCCGACGTTACGAGCTGGACGCTTCGGCACCCGCCGAAACGTCACTCCTCGCTGGGATTCCCGTCCTCCACAGTGGAGGGAATGCCCTTGGCCGGCAACAGCGCCAGCCGGTCCTCGACCGTCTCCAGCAGCCTGGGACTCCCGCCGAAGGGCGCCCAGAAGTCGTCGCCGGGCGGTGCGGTGACCGTGATGCGCTCACCGTCGCGCCACGCGGCGTCGAAGCCCAGCCGCCACGAGTGCAGCAGCGTGCGGCCGGGCGAATGCTTGTCGAACAGCGGATCGCCGACGAGTGCGTGGCCGATCCAGGCGAGGTGGACGCGGATCTGGTGGCGCCGGCCGGTGAGCGGCCGCACGACCAGCAGCGTGTGCGTCTCGTCCGCCCACACCGTTGCGAAGGCGGTCACCGACGGGTACGTGCGGACGTGGGTGAACACGTCGTCCGACGCCACCGACCAGACGTTGCCGGCCAGCGTGATCCGGTCGCGTTCGGCCGCGATGCGCACCCGGTTCTTCCGGCCCACGCTCAGCGGCAGTTCGATGGTGCCCGTGTCGGGCAGGCCGGTGGTCCGGGTCACGGCCAGGTACGCCTTGTCCACGGTGCGCTTGTTGAACTGGCGCGTCAGGTCGCCGTGGTGGCGCTGGGCACGCGCGAACAGGACGGCACCGGACGTCACCTTGTCGATGCGGTGCGCCGGGAACAGCGGCTCACCGGCCGCCGCGGCCAGCCGGACGAGATCTGTCTCGTGGCGCTCGCCCATCACCGAGATGCCCGCCGGCTTGTCCAGCACGAGGGCGGCCTCGTCGGAGTAGCGGACGCGCCGCACGGCCGCCCAGTCAGCCATGCCGGGCCGCCAACGCCGTCAGCTCGTACAGGCTGATCCCCGCCGCCACACCGACGTTGAGCGACTCGACGCCACCGGCCATCGGGATGCGCACGACGTGGTCGGCGGCTGCCAGCGCATCGGCGCTGACCCCGTCGGTCTCGTTGCCGACGACGAGCGCCATCCGGCGGCCGCGCAGCGGGGTGTGCGCCTGTACGGTCGTGGCGTGCGAACTGGTCGCCACGACCTCGAAACCCTGTTCCCGCAAGGCATGCACGGCTACCACCGGTGACGGGTAACGGTGGATGCGGGCGCGGAGCACGGCCGAGCGGGACGCGTCGAGGACCTTGCGGCCGGTGAGGTCGGTCTCGTCGTCGGTGCACACCACGTCGGCGACACCCAGCGCGACGGCCGTCCGCACGATCGTGCCGAGGTTGCCCGGATCGCGCACGCCGTCCAGCACCACGGCGAAGTCGCCGTACTCGGCCGTCCGGGCGGACAACTCCGCCACGGCCACCCACGCGACCGGCTTGGCCAGCCGGAGTGCCTGACGCAGCAGGGAACCACGCACCGGAAACACCGGAACACCCCGGGCGGCAAGCGTTTCCGCCAGCGGATCGACGACATCGTCGGCGTGCACGGCGAAACGCAGCCGGGCGTCGGCGGCGACGGCCTGCGCGATGAGCGTGGCACCCTCCAGCAGGCACGCGCCCGCCGCGGCCCGGCCCGACCGGGTCTCCAGTGCGCGCACCGTTGCCAGGCGGTCGTCCTTGAGCGACGTGATGGTGGGTGTGCCGACGCGACGGGTCGCGTCACGATCTGTCATCCACTCACCGTCCGCGCGCGTAGCGGGCCGGGCTGGTGCCGAGCATCCGGCGGAAATGCCTGGTCAGGTGCGGCTGGTCGTAGAAGCCGGCGGCCTGCGCGACGTCAGCGGGTCGCATGCCCGACAGCAGCAGCCTGCGGGCCATGTCCACGCGCCGACCGGTCAGGTACTGGTGCGGTGGGATGCCGAACTCCCTGCTGAACGCCCGGACCAGGTGCGTCGGATGGGCGCCCAGGACCCGGGCGGCCTCGTCCAGGGACAGGCCGTCGGGGACGCGGGCGTCCAGCAGTTCACGCAGGTGGCGGGCGACCGTGCGGTCCGGCCGGATCGGCGCCGACGCCCCGTCGCGCAGGTGCCCGCGCAGCCGGTCGACCACGAGGGACAGCCTGCTCTGTGCCTCCAGCGACTCGCCCGGCTGCGCTAGCGTGTGGTGCAACCGCACGATGCGGCGGCGCAGCACGGCGTCCCGGGTGGCCGGGTGGTCGACGGCGTGCCCGACGAGGTCGGCCTCGAACAGGGCGTCGTCCAGGTACAGCACGCGTTTGCGGAACCCGGCCGGGGTGGCCGCACGGCCGTCGTGTGGCACGTGCGGCGGCAGCAACGTCACCAGCGGGCGCAGCGCGCCGTGCTCGTGGTGCTCCAGGTCGTAGCGCACGGCGCCGTCGTCGACGATCAACAGCGTCCACGTGTCGTGCGTGTGCACCGGGTACTGGTGCTCGACGAAATGGGCGTGGAACACCTCGCTGATGCCCTCGACCGGAGGAGACCAGGCGGTGACCTGCTGACGAACCGCCACGTCAGGATCGTACAAGACCGGGGGCCGACGGCCTGCGACCGTGGTCGCCGTGGACAGTGAGCGTGTTCGTTTCGACACCAAGATCGCCGTGCTGCTGCGGGAGGACCTCCAGTCGTGGCAGCGGTTGAACGTGTGTGCGTTTCTGGCCAGCGGCATCGCGGCGGCCGACCCGTCCGTGGTCGGGGAACCGTACGAGGACGCGGACGGCACCCGGTACCTGCCGATGTTCCGCCAGCCGGTGCTGGTGTTCGAGGGGTCGAAGGAGGTCCTGACGGCCGCGCACGCGCGGGCGCTGAGCCGGGGCATCGGCCTGACGGTGTTCACCTCCGACCTCTTCGCCACCAGCAACGATGTGGACAACCGAGCTGCGGTCCGGGCGGTGCCCCGGGACGAGTTGGACATCGTCGGAATCGCCCTGCACAGTGCGCGAAACGCGGTGGACAAGGTGATCAAGGGTGCGCACATGCACCCTTAGCCGAGAGTTTTGTCGCCGAACAGGTGGCGCCGCACGAACGGGTTGCGGAACTTGCCGGCCGGGTCCAGCCGGTCGGCAAGCGCCCGGAAGTCGGCGAGCCTGGGGTAGCGGTCGGCGAGCCGGTCGCCGCCGTGGAACAGCTTGCCCCAGTGCGGGCGCGCCTCGAACGGTGCCAGCGCGGCCTCGATCGCCGGCAGCACGGCCTCCACCTCCGGCTGCCGGGGCTGCCACGTGAAGTGCAGCGCGACCCGGTCGCCGCCCTCGGCCGTGCTCAGCCACAGGTCGTCGCCGGCGATGGTGCGGATCTCGGAGATGAACAGCAGCGGGTCGATCCGGTCGCCGATCTCCCGGATCGCCCGCATCGCGTCCACGCCGTGCCGGCGCGGCACGAAGTACTCGGTCTGCAGCTCGTCGCCGGCGCTGGGCGTGAACCGCAGGCGGAAGTGCGGGATCCGGTCGTACCACGGGCCGGGCACGCCACCTTGCTCCGTGCAACTCTCGGCGGGCATGCCGGGCACCGGGTGGCGCGGACCGTCGGCGGCCGACGCGCCGTAGAAGTCCGGCCTGGGCAGCGACTCGTCGTCGATGTTCTTCAGCCACACCTGGGCGACCGTGTCGGCGCCCCACGTGGTGAACAGGCTGACGCTGTAGGCGGCGTCCTGGATCTCGTCGAAGCAGTCCAGCGCCGCGTCCCACGGCAGATGGTCGAAGACCTGCTGCCGTACTTGGTAACTGGGCACAACATCTAGTGTCACCTTGGTGACGACGCCGAGTGTGCCCATACTGACGACCACGCCGGGGAAGCCGTCCGAGCCCCTGCTGAACGTCCGGGTCTCGCCGTCGGCCGTGACCATCTCGACACCGGCCACGGCGGCGGCCAGGTTGCGGTTGTGCTGGCCGGAACCGTGGGTGGCGGTCGCGACGCTGCCGGCCACCGTGCAGTGCGGCAGGGACGCCAGGTTCGCCAGGGCGTAGCCGGCCTCGTCCAGCGGCACGGCCAGGTCTCCGTACCGGGTCGCCCCGCTGACGGTGACGGTCGACGCGGCGGTGTCGATCTCCATCGGACAGTCGATGCCGGACACGTCGACCTGCACGCCACCGGGGAAGTCGGCGACGTCGTTGAAACAGTGCCGGGTGCCCAGGGGCTTGACCCGCGGTGCGCCGGCCACCAGCTCGGCCAGCTCCCCGACGGTCGTCGGGCGCAGCACGGAGCGTGCCGCATAGGCATGGTTGCCCGCCCAGTTCGATTCACCCACCGCAGCGTCCTCCGCCCACCCGCGCGTCAGTCGGAACAACATACCCCCGGACCGCAAGAATTCCATGGTTCGTGGGCACGTTTCAGGGTCCTACCATTAGTCCTATGATGGACCGGGGGATTCGGGTGGTCCAGGATGCCGACGCGCGGAGCCGCGACCCCGGCTCGGTCCCCGGCGACTGATGATCTTGCCAGATGAGCGTGCGGCGCGAGTCGGCACAGTCCATAATAGACAGCAAGGGGCGGGTGCCCACGCACCCGCCCCTTGCCGAAGAACTGACTTACAGTGCCGTCGCCGGCCGCCACATCGCCCACAGCGGCGGGCCGTCCGGCGGCAGCGTGAACCGCCCGCGGTCCAGATAGCCGTGTCGCAGGTACAGCGCACGCGACTCGCGCGAGCTGGCCTCCAGGTACATCGCCACGTCCGGGTACATCTCGTGGTGGTGCCGCAGCAGCGCACTGCCGAGGCCCCTGCCCTGGTGACCCGGCCGCACGGCCAGGAACGCCAGGTGGTGGTGCGGCTCGCCGTGCGGGTGGTGCTGCTCGAACGTGTCGTCCAGCGTGCGGAACCGGTCGCTGAACGGCGCGCACGCCATGTCCAGCAGATCGTCGTAGTCGTCCGGCGGCGGGACCGGCTCCCACGTCGGGAACCACACCGCCACGGCGACTTCGTCCAGGGTCATGCTGATCAGGCCGTGCTTCACGGCGTGCGCCGTCCAGATCTGCATGTTGCGTTCCACGACGTCGTGGCGCGCGTCGGCGTCCGGCACGAGCCACTTCGCGACGTCGAGGTGCTGGAACGCGTCGGCGATGATGTTCGCCGCCATCGGCGCCTCGTCCGGTCCGGCGGCCACAAACGCTATGTCACCCAGTGTCTCAACATCTGTCACAACAACGACCCCGCTCTGTCGAAGGAGCCGCCCTCGGTCCCGAGAGCGGATGAGCGGCCAGTCTCGGCACTCACACCAAGGCCGATCCGTTCGTAGACCTCGGGCCGCCGCATCCGCAGCACCGCGGCCCAGATCAACCCGCCGAACGCGACCACCAGGAAGCCGGCGGGGAACGCCCAGCGCGCCGGTGAGTCCGGCGCAACGCCGAGCAGCGTGGCGAAGTTCGCCACGGCCAACACCACAGCCGCGCACAGGGCCGCCAGCGCGAGGAACGGTGCGATCACCGCTCGCCACGCGTTCTCGTCGCCCCTGCGCCAGAAGTAGCCGATCACGGCGGCTGACGTGACGGCCAGCAGTACGAGTACCCCGAAACCACCGGTGGTACCCAGCCAGTAGAAGAGGTTCACCATCGGGTCCAGGCCGGCCTTGGCGAAGCTGACGATGACGGCGAGACCGATGATGGTCTGGGCCAGCGACCCCCACACCGGGGCGCCGGTCTTGGGCAGCGTCCGGCCGAACGCCGACGGCAGCACACCTTCCCGGCCCAGCGAGAAGACGTACCGCGACGCGGACGCGTGGTAGGACAGCATGCCGGCGAAGACGGACGTGAGCAGCAGGACGTTGCCGATGGTGCCCCACACCGCGCCCAGATCCTGCGCCGCAAGACCGAACACCAGGCCACCGCTCTGCTTCTGGGACTGCTCCACGATGTGGTCCGGTCCGGTCGCGACGGACATCGCCCACGACGACAGGCAGTACAGGAGCGTGATCAGGCCGACGCAGATGTACGTGGCGACGGGGACGGTGCGCCTGGAGTCCTTGGCCTCCTCCGAGTAGAACGCCGCCGACTCGAAGCCGACGAACCCGGAGATCCCGATGACCAGCAGTGCTCCCCAGCCGGTGACGAAGAGGTGATTGGGGGCGAACGTGGTCGCCGTCAGGTGCCCGCCTGCCGGGTGCGACACGAACGCGAAGCAGTAGATGAGGATCACGACCACTTCGCAGAGCATCAGCACGCCCAGCACGGACCCGTTGAACTCGACCTGCGCCAGGCCCAGCATGGCCACGATCGCCCATGCGATCAGCGCCCACGCCCACCACGGCCAGTTCACGCCCAGCGCGTCGTTGAGCAGTGGCGCGCCGATGGCACCGAAGATGCCGTACAGGCCGACCTGCAGCAGGTTGTAGGCGAACAGCGCGATCCAGGCCGCCGCGACGCCCGCCGGCCGGGACACGCCCTGGGCGATGTAGGCGTAGAACGCGCCCGCGTTGGAGATCCGCCGGGACATCGCGTTGTACCCGACGCAGAACACGACCAGCACGATGCCCAGCAGCAGGAACGCCAGGGGCATGCCGGTGATACCGGTGACCGCATACCCGGTGGGTATGAGCCCGGCCACGATGGTGAGTGTCGCTGCCGCGCTGAGTGCGAACTGTGTCACCCGGGTGGTGCCCAGCCTGTTCTGTGCCAGCGCTGCCGCGACGTTGCTCGCGGCCGGTTTTGTTCTGTCCATACTGGACTCCAATAGGGGGTTTGACGGTGGTCGACGCGCGGCTGAGGGCGTCATCGGCGTCTGGCGAGCACTGCGGCACCGACGGCGGCCTTGGTCTCTGCTACGAGGCACATGAGGGTTCTGGGCAGTTGGGAGATCACGTCACGGAGGAACTGCCGGCTCTCCGCGTCGAGGTCCTGGAAGAGGTAGCCGTCCAGGCCGGTTGCCGCGGCGAAGCCGATGAGCAGTGCGTCGGCCAGTTCGACGGGCTGCCGCTGGGTCGCGACACCCTGGATTCGGACTGCCGGCAGGATGGCCTCGTTGGCGTCCAGTGGTGGGTACAGAATCGTTCTGCGCCAGGGCGGCCCGACGAGCTGCGGACGGACGAAACCGGCACGCACCAGCCGGTCACCGACACGTTGCGCCGACGACTGGCCGAGGAACTGCAGCCAGGTCGCGATCGACATGATCTCCGGCTCGGCGATCAGTTGATCGAGAATGGCATGGGCGGTCGCATCTGGTGGGGGATCCGGGTTGGCCACGATGAGTTCCAACGTCTGTGGGTTGATCCTGATCCGGCGATGCAGTGCCAGTTCGGTCAGCAGCGTGCCCGCTAGGCCCAAAGTCAGGGCAGACGAATTCAGACGTGGCTTGCCGTCATAGTCGCGGTGAGCGATCAAGAAAAACTCGTCGGCGAGCCACAATGCGGCTGGTCTCATCGTCTCCGATCGCACACGGACTCGTCGGACAATCGCGGAGGGTGAACACACGTCACAGCGTGAAATGTGTTCGTCGGGCCACGCGCACGCCCTGTGTTTGAACGCACGCTGATCGTGTTTACACCACGATGTCATCACTGTCCACCGTTGGTGAGTGTATTACGCCGAATGTCGCCGGATTGTGCACAACCGTGATTCGGTAAGCCCGCTCGGTACATTACCGCGAATAAATAGTTGACATTACGGAAATGATCGACATCTGCTTCGATCTGTTGATCGTTGCCCGATGCAATTGAAACAACGGATCAACGATCGACATATGGTCGCGGCCAGGTGTCGGAGGGCTCGAATGGCCGGCCGGCGACGGCGGCCGGGGACGCCTCGGGTACCGCCACCGAACGTCGGCCAGTCGGTCCGGCGTTCGGCCTACGTCATTCGTAGTGGGTCGTTCTATGCCGGAGCGGCAGGGATCGCCGTTGTATGCAGTCTTTTGCATGATGAAAACTTCGGGTGCCGTGAAAATTCCCGCTTGGTGCGGGGTTCGGGGATATTGCTCTACGATGTCGTTCATGAGACGTCGCCAATGGAATCGCCGCGAGGAGTGATAGGGGCTCGATTAATCTCCCGGGGAGGCAGCGTATGTACAGTCGACACGCGGTTGCCGTGTTGTCGGCCGCCACGGCGGCGCCGGTGGTAATGGCCAGTGCGTGCGGTCTGCTCAACGGTTCCCATGACTTCGCCGGATCGGCCGGTGGACCGGCGGCATCGGGCGGAACGGTGAAAGTCGAGAAACCCGGTCTCACAATTGGCACGCCGGTCGGCCGGGACGACCCCGCGATCGCGTTGGCGCAGTTGACAGGCATCTTTGCATCCAATGGGCCGGCGCCGGTGGCCACGGTGTTCCGGCCCGGTCCGTCCATGTATCCGGCGTTGATGAACGGCTCGCTGGACATCGGCGCGACCGACTACGTCAACTTCTTCGGCGCGGTGACGAAGAAGACGCTCACCGGCAAGGTGGTCGCCGAGCCTTACGCCGCGACAACGTCGGCCGTAGTACTTCGCACGCCGCCGGACTCCGCTATCCACTCGCCGGCCGACCTGTCCGGCAGGACGATTGCCGGCCAGGCGCCGGGCAACATATGCGAATTGTTGGCCCGCGCGTTGTCGCGCCGTAACAATCCGGACCCGAACTCGCCGAAGTTCGTGCCGATTCACTTCCCGGACATGCCCGGTGCACGGCGCGCCGGCCAGGTGGACGCGGCCGTGGAACCGGAGCCCTCCATCACCGAGGCCGAGCGCGGCGTCGCCGTGCGGGAACCCGTTTCGCCGATCACACTGGCGCCGACGGGCATGCCGCTGTCCGGCTACGTGGCCAGTGACCGTTTCATCTCGGCCGACCCGGAGGCGGTCGCCGCCGCCCAGCGCTCCAGCGAGTTGATCGACACGGTGCGGCACACGCTGCTGCCGTGGGCACCGAAAGGGGGCGCGGTATGAGCCAGGCAGTCGGTGACGAGGTCGGCGGTGTGGCGGCACGGCGGGGGCCGAACGGCGTAGTTCGGTTCGCGCAGCGCTGGTCGCTGTTCGCGGTGTTGGTGCTGGTCTGGCAGTGGCTGACCGGTCTGATGGGCAATCCGTACTTCCCGACACCGCTGGCGATCGTGCGGGAGGCCGGTCGGCTGTGGTTCTCCGGGCCCACCACGCACCTGGGGCTGACCGGTTCGGTGTTCGACGACATCCTGCCCGGCCTGGCCCGAGCCGCCATCGGGTGGGGGATCGCCGTGGTGCTCGGAGTGGCGGCCGGTTTGGTGGTCGGGCGGCTGCCGGTGGTGGCCGACTCCTGCCGCGCCCTGCTGGCGTTCGTGCGGACGGTGCCGCCGGCCGCGCTGGTGGCGGTGTTCCTGGTGCTGTTCCACGTCGGCCCGGTGGCGGAGGTCGCGACGATCGTGTTCGGGTGCGTGTGGCCGGTGCTGGTGAACACGGCCGACGGCGCCCGGTCGGTCGACCCGACCAGCGTCGACGTGGCCAGGGTGTACCGGGTGCCGTGGTACGTGCGGCTGTTCGGCGTGATCGTCCCGGCGGCCGGGCCGAAGATCTTCGCCGGCCTGCGGACCAGCCTGCCCATCGCGTTCGTCCTGATGATCATCGCGGAGCTGGTCGGCAGCACCAGCGGCATCGGCTACCGGTTGGTGTTCGCGCAGGGCAGCTCCGACCTGCCTGGCACGTGGGCGTGGATCGTGCTGGTCGGTGCGCTGGGCTACCTGTCGACGAGCCTGCTGGTGCTCCTGGAGCGGCGCGTGCTGCGCTGGCACCGGGACGCGAACGGTCAGGAGGCCTGACACCAGCGGCTGCCCCAGTCGTACAGGCCCCGCAGGATCGGTTCGAGTTCCCGGCCTGCCTCGGTGAGGTGGTACTCGTAGCGCGGCGGGTGCTCGTTGTACGGCCGGCGTTCGACGACGCCCGCGGCCACCAGCTTGCGCAGCCGGTCGGCGAGGACGTCACGGGTCGCGCCGGTGTAGTCGGCGATCTGGTCGAACCGGTGCACGCCGTAGCTCATCTCCCGGACGGCCAGCAGGGTCCACCGTTCGCCGAGCACGTCCAGCGAGGCCGCGATGGGGCAGCCGACCCGCTTGGTTGGGCTCTTCATGTCCTCCACCACATAAGTTGTCTTTCGCTACTGACTCACGCTAGCTTGGTGAGTAGCCAAAGACAACTTACTCGGGAGATGGTGGTCATGCAGGTCAAGGGATCGGTCGCGCTGGTGACCGGGGCCAACCGTGGCCTCGGCGCGGCGTTCGCCAGGGGGCTGCTCGCCGCCGGGGCCACCACGGTCTACGGCGGTGCCCGCTCCGACTACCCGGCCACCGAGCAGGGCCTGGTGCCGGTCCGGCTCGACGTGACGCGCCCCGACCAGGTCACGGCGGCCGCCGCCCGGCTGACCGACGTGAACCTGGTGGTCAACAACGCGGGCGTCTTCGACTCGGCGGACGCCCTGGACGCCGACATGGACGCCACGCTGCGCCGGCTGCTGGAGACCAACGTGTTCGGCCTGCTGTCGGTGTCCCGGGCGTTCGCGCCGGTCCTGGCCGCGAACGGCGGCGGGGCGCTGGTCAACATCCTGTCCGCGTCGTCCTGGCGGGTGCGGCCCGACTTCGTCGCCTACGCCACGTCCAAGGCGGCGGCCTGGTCGGTGACCAACGGCCTGCGGCTGTCGCTGCGCCCGAACGGCACGCTCGTGGTGGGCGTGCACGTCGGCTTCATCGACACGGACATGGCCGCGTCCATCGACGCGCCGAAGGTGACGGCGGACGACACCGTCGCGGCGGTGCTGGCCGGCCTGGCAGCCGATGAGGAGGAGGTCCTGGTCGACGAACCGGCCCGCCGGGTGAAGTCACTGCTGTCCGAGGACATCACGGCGATGTACCCGCGCGGCTGATCAACTCGGTCGGTGGCGTGGCAGCGGCCGCAGCCGCGGCCACACGGCCCGCATGTGCTGTCGCAGGTCGGCGCAGAACCGGCCGAGCGGGGTGTCGGCCAGCTCCGCGACGACGCCGAGGCGGTGCAGCAGCCGTTGCCGCGCGCTGGCCGTACCCCACGTCCAGTCCCGCTCCGACGCGGCCGCCAGGTGGTCGGTGCCGTCCCGGTGGGCGCGTTCGACGAGCGCGTCACCGCGCAGCAGCCAGCCCGCGCACGCGTCCACCAGGTCGCCCGCCGGCCCGGTGACGGACCGGTAGGCCGCCTCGGCATCGGCGATCCGCGCGGGGTCCGGTGCCGTCGCGCACCAGCAGGTCGGGAAGCCGATGCGCAGGTAGGCGAGTTCGACGATGCCGTCGCCGGCCGCCGCCTGCTCGAAGTCGACGAACCGGACGCCACCCGCCGTGTGCAGGTCGTTGGCCGGGCACGGGTCGCCGTGCAGCAGCGCGGCGCCGGTCGGACGGAGGCGCCCGACCAGCGCGGCCAGCTCGTCGGCCACCGCGTTCGAGGCGTGCACACCCAGTCGGGCGGCGAAGGCCAGGAACGCGTCGACGTCCGCGTGCGACGGCCCGGCCCAGCGGGGGAGACCGGTGCCGCCGACCGCGTGCAGCCGGGCCAGCGCCGTCGCGTAGCCGACGACCCAGTCGGCGGGCGGCGGTCCGCTCGCGATGTGTTCCAGCACCATGACCTGGTGGTCGGCGTCGGTGCCCAGCACGGCCGGTGCGACCGGCGGATCGGCGCGGGCGGCCCGGCGCAGCGCCGTGACCTCCCGGTCGAACCGGGCAGCCGCGTCCGTGCCGCCGACGACCTGCTTGACCACGACCGGCGCCGAACCGATCTCGGCCAGCCAGACCACCGACCGCGGGCTGCTGGCCAGGCGCTGCCGCCACACCGGCTCGCCCAGCGAGTCCGTCAACCGCTCCGAGAGCCTCACCGGACGATCTTCACATCGTGGTGTTCGGCGTCCGGGGCGGCGAAGCGGACCAGCCGGGCCGCCTCCTCCGTCACGTCGTCGGTGAGCGGCTCGAACGGCTCGACCAGCAGGGTCGCCGTGCCGTCGGCGCGGGTGATCCGCCAGGTGCCGCGCCAGAAGCCGTCCACCAGCAGCGTCCCGCACACGCCGCCCGGCCCGGGTGGCAGCGGCACGGCGCGGTGGTTGGCGGCGACACGCTCGCGGTCGGCGTAGGACAGCAGCAGGTTGTCGTACTCGGGCAGGAACCTCGGTGGCGCGGGCGTGTCCGGGTCGGGCAGTTCGGCGTCCGGCAGGTCGTACAGCGTGGTGCCCCGCTCGTCGCGGTACGTGCGCAGGTCCATGTCCGCCACGACCTCGCGCAGCCGGGTCAGACCGGACCACGTCCGCATGTCCCGCACGCTCGCCGGGCCGAAGGCCGTGAGGAACCGAACGATCATGTCGGCGAGCGAACCGCCCGCGCTCTCGCCCAGCCAGTCGGCCATGCTGGCCCAGGTGGCCTGGCCGGACTCGCCCCACACGCCGCGCGGCGGGATCTGCACCACCGGCACCAGGCAGGTCGCCGCGTACGCCAGGTCCAGCTTGTCGTGCCCGGGCCACAGGGGGTGCAGCGCGGCGGCCAGTTCGGCCCTGGTGTGCGGCCGTCGCGCCAACAGGGCGACGGTGCGTTCCACCAGGACACCGAGGTCGACACCGGTCAGCCTGCGGCCGAAGTTGGCGTTCAGGGCGCGTTCCAGCACGACCTTGGTCAGCGGACCCCACGCGAGTGCGTCCGCCGCGCTGACCAGGTGGATCGTGCCGCGCATCAGCCCGGCCCGCACCAGCCTGCGGTCCACCAGGGCGGTGCCGACGTCGTCCGGGTGGAAGCCGGCGAGCCTGCTCCACAGCCCGACATACGGCGCATGGGGCGCCTGGGCCTGCATTCCGGCGAGCCGTTCGACGGCCGCGACGGCGGTCAGATCGACCCGTTCGAGTAGGAACTGTCGGGCCAGCGTGGCCCGGTTCAGCTGTCGCGTGCCGAGAACTTCCACAATCGCACGGTAGTCGCCGTCCCGGACAACAACGGTCCGGATGTCAACCGACCACATTGTTTGTTCCCGAACGTTTATGCGAATTCCAGGAGCGCGCCCGCGCGTTTCACGGTGCGAATCACCGACGCCGAGCGAATCGATTGCCCGGCGGTGCCCACGCGTGATCTGCCCGACGGTTCGGGTTTCTTCGTGCCGGCCGACGTAGCATCGGGGGCGGCTGTGATCTTCACCGGAGGTCGGCGATGAGGGCTGTGGGTATCCGCTACGCGACGGCGGAGCGTTTCCAACCGCCGCGACCGGTCGGCGACGGGCGACCGGGCACGGACGTCGGGCCGGCCGCGCCGCAGGCGCCGTCCCGGCTGGAACCGGTCCTCGGGCCGATGCGGCCGACCGCGATGAGCGAGGACTGCCTGTCGCTCAACGTCTGGGCCCCGACGGCGCCGACCGGCTGCCGGTGCTGGTGTGGCTGCACGGTGGCGCGTTCCTCACCGGCTCGGGCGGCCTGCCGCACTACGACGGCGCGGCACTGGCAGACGCCGCCGACGTTGTCGTGGTCACCGTGAACTACCGCCTGGGCGCGCTCGGGTTCCTGCATCCGCCGGGCAGGGCGAACCTGGGCGTGCTGGACCAGATCCTCGCGCTGCGCTGGGTGCACGACAACATCGCCGCGTACGGCGGCGACCCGGGGAACGTGACGCTGGGCGGCCAGTCGGCGGGTGCCGCGTGCACGCTGGCCCTGATGCACCACGCGGATGCGGCGTCGCTGTTCCACCGCGCCCTCGTGCAGAGCGCACCGATCGGGCTGCCGCCGGTGCCACTGGCCGATGCGGAACGCCGGGCCGGCCTGGTGCTCGCCGAACTCGGGGCCGCCGACCCGGCCACGGCGCCGGTCACGGACCTGATGCGGGCCGCGGGTGCGGTCGCGCGGCGGCTGAGCGAGCCGATGTCGTTCGCGCCTCCGTTCCAACTGGCCGCCGACGGTGTCACGGTGCCGGCCGACCTGCTCGCGCCACCGGCGGCCGGCATTCCGGTGCTGATCGGCCGCACCGAGCACGAGGGCATGGCGTTCTTCCGGCCGGCGACACCGGAAACCGACCGGATCGGCCACGACATCTTCGAGCGCGACCTGGTGCCGTACACGAAAGCGCTGCGGGACAACGGGAACACCGTGGACACGTACCTGTTCCGCTGGTATCCGCGGGGCAGCGAGTTCCGTGCCTGCCACTGCATCGACCTGCCGTTCACCACGGGCAACCTGGACGCGTGGCGGACCGCTCCGATGCTGGCCGGCGCCGAGGAGACGGACCTGCTGCGGCTGCGCGACGAGGCGTGGGCGGGGCTGCGTGCGTTCCTGCACGGCGAGCGGTGGCCGGGCGTCTGGCCGGACTGACGGCACGAATCCCGGTGCGCACGAAGACAATCGCTGCCCTGAACGGCCACTTCGGACTCGCCGCACTCCTGGGCGACCTGGACACGGAGTGCCCGGAGTGCGGCGAACCCGTGGCGGCTTACCGGCAGGTGTCGGAGTCCAGGTCGCGTGCGATCGAGTCCAGCAGGCGCGCTGACTCCTCGGCGTCCAGCGCGACCTCGGTCAGCCGCCGCGCCGCCAGCCGGTAGGCGGCCACCTTGTCCGGGTCGTCGAGGAACAGCCCGGTGGTCAGGTCGGCGACGTGGACGACCGTCGGCTCGGCCGCGAAGTCCAGGACCACGAACTGGCCCAACAGCCCGGCGTGCACGGCCACACCGGACGGGACGACGGAGACCGTGATGTTCGACCGGCCCGCCAGTTCGGCCAGCCTGCGGACCTGCTCGCTCATCCGCTTCGCACCGCCGATCGGCTGCCGCAGCCCGGACTCGGTGACGATCCAGTGCAGTGCCGGCGGCTGCCTGCGGGTCAGGATCGCATGCCGTGACATCCGTTCCCCGACCTGGTCCTCCACGTCGTCCTCGGCGGCGTCCGGTCGCACGGCCGACAGCACGGCGTATGCGTACTCCGGTGTCTGTGCCAGATCGGGAACCAGCACCGGTGCGAACTCGGTGACCTTGGCGGCCCGGACCTCGAAGTTGCGGTAGGTCCTGCTCTGCTCGCTGGACAGCGTACCGGCCAGGGAGTCGGTTTCGGCCTGCCGATGGGCCAGGTCGACCAGGTGCTCCCGGGTGACACCCGTGACGCCGAGGGCCGCGAGAACGGCCACGACCTCGTCGGCGGTCGGCTGCCGTCGACCGGTCTCGATCCGGCTGATCGTGCTGGCGGAGAGCCCGATGGCGGCACCGACCTCCCGGCAGCTCAGCTTTCTGGCTCTGCGCAGTCGCTGTAGTTCCAGCCCGATTCCGCGGGTGTTGACGGACCGCGTGGCCATGACTCTCCTTCACCCAGGCGTGTAGTTGCTGGCCGCTGCACATCGTGTCAGGGTCGTGCACAATGATGCAGGATGAAATCAGCCAGCGCAATCAGACCGATACCGTCTCTTCGGGGGATAGGACATGACAGATCCGCTCAGCACCGCCTTCCTGGTGGTCATCGGCCTCTGCCTGCCACCACTGGCATATCTGCTGCCGCAGGACCGTGCCGTGGAGCACTTGATCTACCTGATCCGGCGACGCAGGCGCACTCGCCGCTGGGTCAACGGCCAGCGCGGGGGAGTGCGGTGAACCCGCGCTCGACGCTGGACGACGCCGGTGTCGTCGCGGTCATCGCGGCGGTGGGCAACCAGTTGCGCCGCACGCGACTGGAGCGCGGCTGGCACATGAAGGAAGTCGCCGACCGCATCGAGATGTCGATGTCCGTGCTGTGCCGGCTGGAACTGGCCAGACGGGAGCCGAGCACCCGTAACCTGATCATCATCAGCGGCGCGCTGGGCGTCCGCCCGAGCACGGTCCTGCACCGAGCGGAGGACGACGCGTTCCCACTGGGTCTGGCACCGTGGCCGGTCTGATCGAGTCCGGGGCGACCTGGGCCACGATCCGGTGACCGGTGTGGATGTGCTGGGCGAACCGGGCGCGAACCGCTGAGGCCACCCCCCGCGTCACCGTTCGTCGAGCCGGTAGGCGCGGCGGGCGTTGACGTGGCCGATCAGGTTGGCGATCCGGTCGGCGTCGGCCGCCGTCATCTGGTCCGCGTCGAGTGCCGATCGCAGGAAGTCGGACAGGCCCCTGCGGAACAGCCACGTCCCCAGGTGGTACAGCTCGGCGAGGCCGAACGCGTCGCTGGAGAACAGGAACTTGCCGAACGGCACGACCTCCAGGGCTTCGGCGATCACCGCGCTCGCCCGCAGGCCCACGTTGTGCGTGGCCAGTCCGACGTCCACGAACACGTGCGGGAACACCTGCGCCAGGTAACCGGCGTGCCGGTGGAACGGATAGTTGTGCAGCAGCATGACC
>DASZXM010000661.1:0-1586 GCA_035546415.1 Pseudonocardiaceae bacterium | reverse complement strand
CGAACGACGCGGCCGCCAGTCGCGACACGCTGCGTGAGATGGCCAGACCGATGCCGCGTTCCAGGCGCTCGGCCAGGTCGTCGTCGAACAGCCGCAGCACCACCCGCAGGTCCTCCCGGGTCGCCCTGCCCAGCAGCGCGGCCTCCAGGTTGGCCACGTCACTGCTGGTCAGCAGCAGCAGCGCACGCGCGTTGGCCAGCGACACCGACCGCAAGGTGTCCTCGCGGGTGGCGTCGCCGAACACCACCGGCACGCCCAGCCTGCGGGCCAGCGGCACGCCGCGCGCGTCCTCGTCGCTGTCCACGCACACCACCGGCACCCCGAGGTCGTGCAACTGGCCGACCACGCGGGCGCCGACGTTGCCCAGGCCGACCACGACGACGTGCCCGCCGAACAGGGCCGGGTCGGGTGCCGGGTCGGCCAGCCGTGCCCGGACCAGGCCGTCCACCACGACGGCCGTGGCGACCGGGATGAGCGCCAGGCCGGACAGCGTGACGACCAGCTGGACGATCTTGTCGAACGGCCGCAGCGCACCCTCGGGCACGGCGTCGCCGGCCGCGTCCAGCAGCGTCTGATAGAGCGCGCCGCCGAAGCCGGCGTGCCCGACGGTGGCCATCAGCACGCAGCCGAGCACGATCAGCCCGATCAGCACGACCACCAGCCGCACCAGGTTGTTGCCGAGCAGGAACCGCACCCGCCGCAGCACCCTGGCGGCGCGGCCGCGCGTCCGCTCGTCGCCCACCTCCGGGCTGGCCTCGGTCAGCGCGAGCACGACGTCCGCGCTGTCCTGGTCGGCGGGCAGCAGCCGGGGCGTCGAGCCGGTCGTGTCGGCCAGGCCACAGACCACCCGGCCGGGTGGTACGTCCGCGCGGGCCGCGGCGTAGAGGGTGCGGCCGGGCAGCCGGACCGACGTGGGCGCGTCGTCACCGAGCGCGGCGGCCACGAACGAGGGCGCCGCCATCGCCGAGTCGGACAGCACGGCGCAGTCCTCGAACAGCGTCCGGATGCGGAAGCCCAGGCCGGTGTTGAACATCCGGATCACCAGCCGCAGATCCGGGTTCAGGTCGTGGGCGCGCAGCGCGGCGTGGATGTTGCCGACGTCATCCTGGTCGACCAAGGCCAGCGACAGTGCCTCGTCGATACCGGCGGCGCGCAGGGCGGCGTCGTCCGGCCGGGCCGACTCGACGAGGCGGACGCCGGGCAGGCCGGACAGCAGCGGCCCCTGGTTGCGGTCGCGGTGCGGCAGGATCACGGCGACGTCGCCGCCGAACCTGGTGACGAGCTCGTTCACCAACCGATAGGCCAGGGGGCTGTCCCCGCAGACGACGAAGCGGCGTGGCCCGCGACGGTGGCCCTGCCGCCCGGGCGCGGGAGGGGCGACGCGAGCCATGTCGTGCGCGGACGGGCCGACCGGTGGGCTCTGGGACATGCGGGCCTTTCTGTCCGCCGGAGCCGGCGGGGGCGACCGGCCTTCGACATCATCGCCCAATCCGGTGCCCGCCGAGCCCGGATTGGCACGGCATGCGCGAACCCCGGCACGACGATGTGATCATGATCACCGGACTCCGATAGTCATCCGAGGCTTG
>DASZXM010000660.1:0-5520 GCA_035546415.1 Pseudonocardiaceae bacterium | reverse complement strand
GCCGGTGTGCCCACGGCACCCCGGGCCTGTTTCACCCTGCCCGAAAACCCTTTCCCACCACCAGGAGTACGTCATGGCTACCGTGTTGTACCGACTCGCCACCACGGCGTTCCGGCGCAAGTGGACGTTCCTCGCGGCGTGGCTGCTGATCCTCCTCGGAGTGCTCGGTTGTTACGCGGCGTTCGGTTCGTCGATCGACAGCGAGTTCACCATCCCCGGGTCGTCCTCCCAGGCCGCACTGGACCAGCTCCAGCACAGCCTGCCGCTCGACGCCGGCACCAGCGCCCAGATCGTCTTCCAGGCCCCGCCCGGCAGGTCGATCACCGACCCCGGCTACCAGACGGCCGTCCGGGCGACGCTCCGGGACGCCAACCACGCACCGCAGGTCGGCGCCGTCACCGATCCCTACCGCACCAAGGCCGTGTCCCCGGACCACCGGACGGCGCTGGCGCAGGTGCGGTACACGGTCAGCCGGCCGCACCTGGACCCCGACGCCCTGTCGGCGCTGGAGTCCACCGTGTCACCCGCACGGGCCGCTGGCCTGACCGTCCACGTCGGCGGGAGCGCCTACGGCTACGGCACGTCCAAGCCGGGCGCTTCGACCGCCGTCGGCATCCTGATCGCGTTCGCCATCCTGCTGGTCACCTTCGGCTCGATGCTCGCCGCCGGCCTGCCGCTGCTGACCGCGCTGAGCGGTGTGGCGATCGGCGCGATCGGCGTGTACCTGGTGTCCGATGTGGTGACCGTGTCGTCGACGGCGCCGAGCCTGGCGCTGATGATCGGCCTCGCCGTGGGCATCGACTACGCCGTGTTCATCCTGTCCCGGTACCGGTCCGAACTCGCCGCCGGCCACGAACCGCGGGAGGCGGCGGGAATCGCGGTCGGCACCGCCGGCAGCGCCGTCGCGTTCGCGGGCGCGACCGTGTTCATCGCGTTGGCCGGCCTGTCGGTCGTCGGCATCCCGTTCCTCACCGTCATGGGCCTGTCGGCCGCCGGCGCGGTCGCCATCGCCGTGCTCGTGGCACTCACGCTGCTGCCCGCCATCCTGGGCTTCGCCGGCAGCCGCCTGACACCGCGCCCGGGGTCCCGGGCCGCGCGGCGGGAGCGGGGCACGGCCACCGTCATGGGGGAGCGGTGGGCGAGGCTGGTGAGCCGCCACCCGGTACGCACCATCCTCGCCGTCGTGGTGGGGGCACTCGTGCTGGCCGTTCCGGCGCTGAGCCTGCGGACCGCGCTGGCCGACAACAGCAGCGCGGCCACCGGCTCCACCCAACGACAGGCCTACGACCTGGTGTCCAGCGAGTTCGGGCCCGGCTTCAACGGGCCGCTCACACTTCTGGTGCGTGCCACCGATCCGCGTGCCGCTGCCGCCGCCGTCACGGCGACCGTGCGATCCCTGCCGGACGTCCGGACCGTGACGCCACCCCAGTTCGGCGTGGACGGCAGGACGGCGGTCGTGTCGGTCGTCCCGCGCAGCGGACCGCACGACAGCGCGACCACCGACCTGGTGAACGCCATCCGCGCCGACGCGGGCACGATGGCGGCGACCGACGGCGCGGACGTCTCGGTCACCGGGCCGACCGCGATCGCCATCGACGTGTCCGACCGACTCGGCTCCTCCCTGGTGCCGTTCGCTGCGCTGGTCGTCGGCCTGGCCCTCGTTCTGCTGCTGGTGGTGTTCCGCTCGATCGTCGTCCCGGTCAAGGCCGCCATCGGCTTCCTGCTGTCCATCGGCGTGTCGCTGGGCTGCGTCGTGGCCGTCTTCCAGTGGGGCTGGCTGCACCGTCTGGTCGGCGCCGACGCCACCGGTCCGGTGATCAGCTTCCTGCCGATCATCCTGATCGCGGTGCTGTTCGGCCTGGCGATGGACTACGAGGTGTTCATGGTGTCGCGGATCCGCGAGGTGTACGTGGAGTCCGGCGATCCGGACCTGGCCGTGGTGCGGGGCGGCCGGCAGGCGTCCCGGATCGTCACCGCCGCCGCGCTGATCATGTTCTCCGTGTTCGCCAGCTTCGTCGGCAACCCGGACGCGACGTTGAAGACCATCGCCTTCGGCCTCGGGGTCGGGGTGCTGGTGGACGCGTTCGCCGTGCGGATGACGCTGGTACCCGCGGTGCTGGCGCTGCTCGGGCACCGGTCGTGGTGGCTGCCGCGCGGGTTGGGCCGAATCCTGCCCGACCTGGACATCGAGGGTGCCAGGCTGAAGCGCCGCGAAACACGGACCGACGACGGTCTCGTCACGGCCCCAGCCCTGGCACACCAAGGAGACAACCGATGACCGACGACGAACGCCAGGTGCTCGACACGGTGCACGAACTGCTGGCCACGGTGACCCGCCGCGACGCGGACGGCATGGCCCGGCTGCTGGTTCCCGGTGGCGCCGCGGTCCAGTCCCGCGACCACGTGGTCACCTGTACCCCGCTCAGCGAGTTCCCGACACTGATGCCGGGCGGAACCGCGGACCTGGAGGAACGCTTCCACGAGCCGCTCGTCCGCGTCGACGACGACATCGCCATGGTGTGGGCCCACTACGACTTCCTGGTCGACGGCGCCGTCCACCACTGGGGCACCAACATCCTCAGCCTGCTCAAGGAAAACGGCCGGTGGCGAGTGTCCGCCGTCGCCGACAACGGCCGCACCGGCCCTCGGCCGGCCGACTGGGAGAAGGCGGCGACGGTCGCCCCGGCCAGCGGGGGATGACTGCCTGCGCGAATGGCCGCCGGTCCGCGGGACCGGCGGCCGGCCTGTCACGCCCTCGTCCGGACATCGGCCCAGGCTAGAATCAAAGCGCATAACTTGACGAAGCGGCAGGAGTGGCAGGTGGCTGACCCGGCGGCGAAGGTGCCAACCGTGTACGACGTGGCGGCTCGGGCCGGGGTGTCGATCGCGACCGTGTCGATGACGTACCGGCGCCCGGACAAGGTGCGTCCGGCCACCCGCGAGGTGGTGCTCGCCGCCGCCCGGGAGTTGCAGTACGTGCCGTCGGCGAGCGCCCGCGGCCTGGCCGACGGGCGCACCGGCGCACTGGGGCTGTTCTCCTACGACTACCTGGTCCGCGCCGGGGACACCCGCAGGCCGGACGCGCGCGCCACGGCCGCCGACACCGGGGTGCGGATCGTGCGGGAGGGACCGGACGAGATGTGCCGGGAGTTCCCGCTGTACGTCGACGAGATCCAGCGGGGCATGGAGGTCGCCTGCTGGGAACGCGGTTACGCGCTGATGATCGGCGGTCCCAGCCACGCCGGGCCGGCCAGCGTGGTCACCGACATCGCCGGACGGGTCGACGGTCTCGCGGTCTTCCCGCAGACACTGCCGCTGGACGCGTTGGAGCACATCGCCGGCCGCATCCCGGTGATCTCGGTGTCCGAGCCGCCCAGGGACGACCGCCTCAGCCACGTGACGGTGGACAACCGGGGTGGCATGCGGGCCGTCACCGAGCACCTGATCCGCGAGCACGGCTGCCGTGACCTGCTGTTCGTCGGCGGGCTGAATCCGGCGGAGGGCAGTGCCCGGTTCGACGGCTTCCGGGGCGCGCTGCGGCAGGCCGGTCTGCGCGTGCCGCGCAAGCCGCTGGTGCCCGAGACGCGGGTCAACGGGAGCGGGCGGGCGGTCATCGAACTGCCGGCCGACCTGCCGCTGCCCGAGGCGTTCGTGTGCGCGACCGACGATGTCGCGCTGGACGTGCTGGACATCCTCGCCGCGCGGCGGGTGAAGGTGCCGGCCACGGTCGCGGTCACCGGGTTCGACGGCATCGCCGCCGGCCGGATCGTGCGACCGGCGCTGACGACGGTGCGTCAGCCGATGGTCGAGATGGGACGCGTCGTGGTCGAGATGCTCGACGCGCTGATCGCGGCTCCCGGCCGGCCGCCGGAGACCCGTGAGCTTCCGGTGGACATCGTGTTGCGGGAGAGCTGCGGCTGCCGCCCGCGTGGTCCGATGTGGCGCGTCCGCTGAGCCGTGCCCGCTGATCGCTTCCGACTGGTGCTTGCCATCACGAATCTAAGCGCTTAACCTCTGAAGCGCTTAGATCGCGGGGCGACCGATTCGTCGACCGTGATCTCGGTTCGGACACGGAAGGGACGACGATGTCACGCGGGCAGATTGTGTTGGCCGTGTTGGCCAGTAGCGCGCTCGTGCTCACGGCGTGCGGTCGCGCGAGCGACACCGGCGGTGGCTCCGGTGGAGCGGGTGCACTGCCGGCGGGGCCGGCGAAAGGCACCATCACGATGCGGGCCCAGGGCACCGAAGCCGACGCCCTGCCCCGCTGCTGAAGAAGTTCGAGGCGCAGAACCCGGGGGTGACGGTGAACGTCACGCCGATTCCCTGGGCGTCCGCGCACGACAAGTACCAGTCGGCGATCGCGGCCGGGACGACGCCGGACATCGGACAGATGGGCACGACCTGGATGGGCGAGTTCGGTGACGCGGGCGCGTTCGCGCCGACGCCGTCCAACATCGGGATGAACGCCTTCTACGCGGGCGCCGTCCAGTCCACCAGGGTCGACGGCGGCACCTACGGCGTGCCCTGGTACGTCGACAGCGACGTGCTGTACTACCGGACCGACCTGGCCCGCGGGGCCGGGTTCACCGCGCCGCCCGCGGACTGGACCCAGCTCAAGGCGATGGCCAAGGCGATGCAGACCAAGGCCGGCGCCAAGTACGGGATCTACCTGCCGGTGAAGGACTACCAGGCGTTCCTGCCGTTCGCGTGGTCCAACGGTGCCGCGCTGACCGACAAGGGCCGGACGAAGTGGACGATCGACACACCGGCCATGACGGCGGCCGTCAGCTACTACCAGAGCTACTTCACCGACGGCATCGCCGACCGGACCCCGTCCACCGACGCGGGCTCGGTGGAGGCCGACTTCGTCAACGGGTCGGTGCCGATGTTCATCGGCGGCTCGTACGAGGTCAGCCAACTGGCCAAGGCAGGCGGAGCGGGCTTCACGAGCAAGTACGCCACGGCCGTCGTGCCCAAGAAGCTGACGTCCACGTCGTTCGTCGGCGGCGGTGACCTCGTCGTGTTCCACAAGTCGAAGAACCCCACGGCCGCGTGGAAGCTGATCCAGTTCCTGTCCCAGCCGGCCAACCAGGTCGCGTGGTACCAGGCGACCGGCGACGCGCCCGCGGTTCAGGCCGCCTGGCACGACCCCAGCCTGGACGGCGACCCGAAGCTCGCCGTGTTCGACCAGCAGTTGCGCAGCGTCACGTCGCCGCCGCCGATCCCGCAGTGGGACCAGGTGGTGTCGGCGGGCAACGACCAGATGGAACGCGTGACGACAGCCGGAGTGGCGCCCGCACAGGCGATGCAGGCCCTCCAGGCGCAGGCCGACTCGATCGGGACCGGGAGCTGACGCCGGCATGGTGACGACCGTCGTCCCCTCCGCCACCGGCGGGCCGCGGTCGGTGGACCGGCCGCGGCGTCGTCCGCGGCCGGTCCGGCGCCGGCAGGCGTTGGTCGGCTGGCTGTTCGCGCTGCCCTTCGTCGTGATGTTCGCGGTGTTCATGGTGGTGCCGCTGG
>DASZXM010000659.1:0-3221 GCA_035546415.1 Pseudonocardiaceae bacterium | reverse complement strand
CGGTTTCGTGCCGCTGGTGTCCGCGCACCAGCGGCGCGGCACCATCGACCCGGACGTGGCCGCCGAGGACGTCGCGACACTGCTGACCGGGATGGCGCAGGGTTTCGTGTGCCAGTTGGCGTTCGGCGCGGACGTGGACGCCATCGCCTACGCGCGCGGGCTGTCCGCGCTGGTCAGGGTAGGGCGCTAGGCTGGACGGCGTGCCGGACAGCGGCTCAGTGACCTACCGGGAGCGGCCCGCCGCGGTGCCGGGAGCGGTGCTGTGGGAGCGGGTCGCGACCGGGGTGCCGCGCGCGTCGCGCATCCTGCCGGACGGCTGCCTCGACCTGATCTGGGACGGGCAGCGCCTGTTCGTCGCCGGACCCGACTCGGCCGCCCGCATGCACACCGGGCCGGGGCTGCCCACGGTCGGCCTGCGGTTCGGGTGGGGCGTCGGACCGGTCCTGCTGGGCGTGCCGGCCGACGAACTGGTCGACCGGACGCCGGACCTGGCGCAGCTGTGGCCGGCGAAACGCGCGCGCGTGCTCACCGAACGGATCGCCGACGACCCGGCGGGCGTGATCGAGTCGTGGGCCCGGCGGCAGTTGGCGTCGTGCGACCTCGATCCGTTGGGCGGCCGGGTATTCGGCATGGCCGACGCCGGGCTGCCGGTGGCCGTGATGGCCGACCGGCTCGGCCTGTCGCCGCGTCAGTTCCACCGGCGCTGCCTGCCGGTGTTCGGCTACGGGCCGCGGCGGCTGGCACGCGTGCTGCGGCTGCTGCGTGCGGTCGACCGGGCCGGGACAGGCACGCCGCTGGCCACGGTCGCCGCCGACTGCGGCTACGCGGACCAGGCGCACCTGTCCCGGGAGATGCGCGCGCTCGCCGGCACGACACCCACGGAACTGCTGCGGGAGCGGTTACTGGGCGGGTAGGTTCGCGTGCAGGTCGACCGGGTTGCCGTCGGGATCGTGCACGACGGCGTACCGCATGCCCCAGAACGCGTCCCACGGCTTCAGGTGACCGTGGTAGCCGGCCGCCGTCAGCTCCGCGTACGCGGCGTCGACCTCGGCGGGTGTGTCGCACTCGAAGGCGAGGCCGATCTGGTGGCCCTCCTTCGGGCGCGTCCACTCCGGATCGAACGATCGGATCGTCGCCTCGGTGTCGAAGGCGATGCGCAGGCCGCCGAACGCGGCGTCCACGTGCGGCTGGTCGTCGGCGTCGGCCGGGATGTCCAGGCCGAGCTTGCGGTAGAAGGCGAGTGCGGCCGCCATGTCGGCGACCACGAGCCCGATGAGTGACGGACGGAGTTTCATGGCGTCGATGCTAGGGACGCCGTGACCGGCCGGTCTTGAAGGTTTCGGTCATCGCGTGTCCCAGGTCACATCGGTGGTGAGAACCTGGCACGGCCGACCGTGCGAATGACCGGGATGTGAGGCAGAGTTCCGACGGGATGGCGGACGACGACGCGTTGCTGCGGCGCATCGCGCGTGGGGACCGCCGTGCCTTCGAGGAGTTCTACCGGCGGACGTCGCCGTGGCTGGCCGTCCGGCTGCGCAGGCGGTGCGCGGACGACCAGCTGGTGGCCGAGGTGCTCCAGGAGTCGTACCTGTCGGTGTGGCGGGTGGCCGGCTCGTTCGCGCCGGCCGAGGGCACGGCGGCCGCGTGGCTGTGGACGATCGCGGCACGGCGGCTGGTCGACGCGTTCCGGCGGGAGGGCCGGCACACGAGCGTCCCGCTGCCCGCCGCCCCGTCCGCCACCTCGGCCGCCGCTCCGGCCGCCGAGGACGCGGCGCTGGCGGCGTCGGTGTCCGGTGACGTCGGCGACGCACTGGAACTGCTGGCGCCGGAACTGGCGCAGGTGCTGCGCGCGATGGTGCTCGACGGGCTCTCCGTGCGGGAAACCGCGCTGTTGCTGGGGATTCCGGAGGGCACGGTGAAGACGCGCGCCAGGCGGGCGCGGATCGCGATGCGGGAGGCGATGTCATGACGGACGAACACGTTTCCGCGCGGTTGATCGCCGACTACGTGTCCGGGGACGTGGCCATTCCGGTGGGGCGGGAATGGGCGTTGGAGGCACACCGGGAGAGCTGTGCGACGTGCCGGTCGCGCGTCGCCGACGCCGTCGCGACCCGGTCACCGGACGTCGGTGCGCTGGTGGGTGCGGTGTGGACGGACGTCGCCGCCGCGATCGGACCCCAGGCGCGGGTGCGGTCGCCGTTCGCACGGTGGCTGGGCACGTGGGCGGCGCCGTCGCTGGTGCCCTGGTTGCTGATGACGGTCGTGGTGATCGGTGCCGCGCTGGTGATGGACGTGGCGGTGGACCGGCCGTTGGTGCTGCTGCTGGCGCCGGTCACGCCGCTGCTGGGCGTGGCGGCGGCGTGGACCCGCGGCACGGACCCGATGCACGAGTTGATCGCCGGCACGCCGCGGTCGGGCCTGCGGATGGTGTTGCGGCGCACGGCCGCGGTGCTCGTCGTGGTGATCCCGTTGCTGGCACTGGCCGGCGGGATCACCGATGTGACACCCGCGCTGTGGCTGGTGCCGTCGCTGGCCTTCACGGTCGGCACGCTGGCGTTGGGCACGGTGACGGGCGTGACGCGGGCTGCCGTGCTGCTCGCCCTGGTGTGGGGCACGGCCGTGATCGTGCCGAGCCTGGTGACCGGCCGGGTGCCGGCACTGCTGACACCCGAACTGGTGCCGGTGTGGGGCGGGGTTCTCGTGGCCGGCGCGGTCGTCGTGCGGTGGCGGGCAACGGTTTTCCAACGGTTGAACTGACGGAGGGGAGCATGGTGCGCGTGGTGACTGCCGCCGAGGTGGCGCCGACGACCTATGCGTGGCAGGTCGAGGCGGTCGGGTTGCGGGTCCGCGCCGGACGGCGGGTCGCGGTGGACGGCCTGGACCTGCGGTTGGGGACGGGCGTGCACGGGCTGCTCGGGCCCAACGGCGCGGGAAAGACGACGCTGATCCGGGCGTTGGCGACGGTGCTCCGGCCGGCAGCGGGTGACCTGCGGTTGCTGGGCGAGCGGACGACGGTGCGGGCCGTGCGACGGCGGTTGGGGTATCTGCCGCAGGAGTTCGGGTACTACCCGCGGTTCACGGTGCGGGAGTTCGTGGAGTACATGGCGTGGCTCAAGGAGATGCCGCGGCCGCGGATCGCGGACGCGGTGCAGCGGGCGGTCGAACGGGTCGGATTGACCGACCGGGCCGACGACCGGATGAAGACGCTGTCCGGCGGCATG
>DASZXM010000658.1:0-5866 GCA_035546415.1 Pseudonocardiaceae bacterium | reverse complement strand
ACGCGGTGTTGGGTGAGGCTGCCGTCGGGGTTGACCTGGGCGACGCACAGTTGGGTGCCGTCCCAGGGCATGGCGGGGTGGTCCCAGCCCAGCCACGCCACCCGGGTGCCGTCCGGGCTGGGTTTGGGGCCGGTGAGGAAGTGGTGGCTGGCCGACAGGGTGCGCACGGCGTCGGGGTTGTGGGCGGCCGAGCCGTCCAGTGGGATGGCGACCAGGTCGCGGACGATGTCGGTGGGCCGTTGGCCGGTGACGGTCTCGCGGACGCACCACAGTTCGCGGCCGTCGGGGCTCACGGCGGGGTCGGCGTAGCGGATGCCGTGGCGCTGCTGGGGTTGCGGGCTGATCGCGGCCGGTTCGGTGTCCTCGCCGTCGGGGTCGAGGACGTACCAGCGCTGGTCGTCCCAGTGGGTGAACGCCAGGCGGGTGCCGTGCGCGGTGTCGATCACCGTCCAGGGTCGGCCGCCGTACTCGTGGACGCGGTTGCGCACGTTCCACGGACCGCGCAGCACCTCCTCGGTGGTGCCGTCGGGCCGGGCGCGGCACAGTGCGATGCGGCCGCCTTCGGCCGGGCGGGATTCGGCCCACCAGGCGTAGCCGCCGCTGATGCCGACCCAGGCCGGGCCGCCGCGGGCGGCGGCGACGTGCGCGGCGGTGATCGGTGACGTCCAGGTCCCGTAGGGTGCGATCTTCACCACGGTGCAAGACCTTAACCGGCCGGTAGGTGCGGTCGGGTGGGCAGGTGGGACCGGCGGCGACCGCGTGCGGTGGCCGGTCGTTCACCGGTGGTGAGGTTCGCCACCAGCCGAAATGGGGGTGGGTTCCTGCCGTGGTGGGCTGCGTGCCCTAGGGTCGAAGGTGCCATGGCTCGTGTCATTCACATCTTCCGCCAGCCCGACCGGTTCGTCGCCGGGACCGTCGGGGAACCTGGCGACCGCAGCTTCTACCTGCAGGCTTCCGAGGACGTCCGCCAGGTGAGTGTGCTGCTGGAGAAACAGCAGGTCGCGGTGTTGGCCGAGCGGGTCGGTTCGCTGCTGGACGAGGTGGCCCGCCAGTTCGGTGCCGAGGTTCCCGAGACACCGCCGGACGACATGATCGACACCGATCCGCTGGCGGTGCCGCTGGAGGAGGAGTTCCGGGTCGGCACGATGGGGCTGGGTTGGGACGCGGAGAGCCAGGCGGTGGTGATCGAGCTGCTCGCGGTGACCGAGGACGAGGTCGACGAGTCGGTCGTGCTCGGGGACACCGAGGAGGGCCCGGACGCGTTGCGGGTGTTCCTGTCGCCTGCCGAGGCGCGGGCGTTCGCGCGTCGGGCGGAGCGGGTGGTGGAGGCCGGGCGCAAGCCGTGTCCGCTGTGCGGGCAGCCGTTGGACCCGGCCGGTCACGTGTGCCCGCGCAGCAACGGTTACCGGCGGGCTGTCGACGACGACCAGGCGCAAGGCTGACCGTGCTGTCCACGACCGACCCGGACACGGTGGACTTTCTGTCCCGGGGCCGGATCGAGGTGCAGGGCCGGTTGGTGGACGCGTCGAACGCGACGCTGTTCTGCTCGATCTCCGCCGACGGTGTGGACGCCGAGTGCGTGTACAAGCCGATCTCCGGGGAGCGGCCGCTGTGGGACTTCCCGGACGGCACGCTGGCCGGCCGTGAGGTGGCGACGTACCTGGTGTCGGAGGCGTCGGGGGCGCACGTGGTGCCGCCGACGGTGTTGCGGCCGGGTCCGTTCGGGCCGGGCATGGTGCAGTTGTGGGTGGACACCAAGGAGGGCGCGGACCTGGTCGACGTGGTGGAGCCCGACCGGGTGCCCGAGGGGTGGCGGGTGGTGTTGCACGCGCACGACCGGTTCGGTGAGCCCGCGGTGCTCACGCACGCCGATCATCCGGGGATCTGGTCGATGGCGGCGTTGGACGTGGTGGTGAACAACGCCGACCGCAAGGGTGGGCACATCCTGCACGGCACCGACGGCCGGGTGTACGGGGTGGATCACGGGATCTGCCTGCACACCGAGAACAAGCTGCGCACGGTGTTGTGGGGGTTTCTGGGTGAGCGGCTGCCCGATGAGGCGGTGGCGGCGTTGCGCCGGTTGCGGGGTTGTCTGCGTGACGAGGAGTTCCTGGACCGGTTGGGTGAGCACATCACCCGGCGGGAGGTGTCGGCGTTGCGTAACCGGACCAACCGGTTGTTGGCCACGGGTGTGTACCCGGAGCCGGGTGGGGAGTGGCGGGCGATTCCGTGGCCGGCGTTCTGATCGGCACGTTCTAGCGTCCGGCCGGCCACCATTGCGGTGAGCGGGACAGGAAGTAGTAGATGTTCGTGGTGATGATCAGGATGCCGGAGGTGACGCCGTAGAGCGCGGTGGACAGGCCGGGCACGGTGTCCACGGGCAGGGTGTAGGCCATGACCACGCGCAGGGCGGCGTCGAGCAGGGTGCCGATGCCCCACAGCACGCTGGACACCCGCCACATGTGCCGGAACTTCGGTGAGCGTTCCCAGATGGTCTCCCAGTCGCCGGGCCAGCGGAACCGGCCTTCCAGCATGGGTTTGGTGTACAGGTAGGCCAGGGGTCGGCGGGCGCGCAGGCTGGCCAGGAACCACACGCCGGCCAGGGCGGTCAGCCAGGCCTCCTTGGCCAGCAGGAACCGGGGACTGCCGGCCAGCAGGGAGATCCCGACGCTGGCCACGAGCATGGTGTTCATGTAGACGGCCAGGCCGTCGACGCGGCGGTGGCGGATCAGCGGGACGGCGGCGGTGAGCACCGAGAGCAGGGTCGAGGCCAGCAGGGAGAGGTAGACGCTGACGCCGGCGGCACGCAGCCCGTAGTAGAGGACCAGGGGTCCGGCGACGTCGACGACGAGGCGCACGGCGAGTTTGGTCAGGCGGGCGGTGGCCGGGGGGCGCGTGGTGACGGTGGTCATGCGCGGGTGCCCCGTTCGAACAGGGTGACCAGTTCCCGGGCGTAGGCGGCGGTGTCGAAGTCGGGTTCGGCGGCCAGCAGGAAGGGCAGGCCTTCCACGGCTCGTTGCACGGTCATGGCCAGCACGCGCGGGTCGAAGTCGCGGAACGTGCCTTCGGCCTGTCCTTGGCGCAGGATCGTCTCCAGGTAGGACTCGGCGGTGTGGTCGTCGGCCGCGCCGCGGGGCAGGCCGCCGGCCAGGACGATCGCCATGAGGGCTCGCATCGGCGCGCGGTGGGTGTCGATGAACTCGACGTTGCCTTCGATGTAGGCGCGCAGCCTGTCCCACGCGTCGGTGGCGTCGGAGACGCGTTCGGTCATGTAGGTGCCGATCTGTTCGAACACGTGCTGCACGACGGCGGCGATCAGTTCGTCCTTGCCGGCGAAGTGGTAGGAGATCAGGCGGGTGCTGGACAGGCCGGCGTGCTGGGCGATGCGGGCGAAGGAGGCCTGGGCGAAGCCTTCGTCGGCGATCACCTCGATGGTGGCGGTGATGATCTGGGCGCGGCGGGCGGCCGCCGCCGGGGACCGCTCGACGTCTGTTACTGGCATGAGTAAAAAGTTACTCGGGCAGGTAACCCGGGTCAATCGGGTTTCCCGCGACCCTGCTCACGCTGCTGGCCCGCACCCGGTTCGCGGGTGCGGGCCAGCGGTGGAGGGGTTCAGTTCTGGGGTGCGTTGCTGATGACGCGCCGCGGGGTGACCAGGACGACGGCGCGGCGTTCGGCGGCCATGACCCGGTCGTACTCGGCCCAGTCGTCGTGGGTGCCGCCCGCGGCGGTGAACACGTCGCGCAGCAGTTGCCGGAGTTGGTCGGCGCTGATGTCGGCGGCGGGGTCGTCGGGGCCGATGATGCGGACCGGGCCGTCCACCGACACCCACTGCCAGCCGACCCGGAAGGTGAGGGTGGCGTTGCCGGTGCGGCGCATGTGCGCCAGTTTCCGCGCGCCGCCGCGGATCACGGCGGCCACGACGGGTCCGCCGCCGGTCGGGTCGGCGTCCAGGACGCCGGCGTTGACCAGGGAGGAGTGCACGGAGCCGTCCTCGCGGGTGGTGGACACCACGGCCAGGCCGTGGTCGGCGCCGACGAGACGGCGCACCAGGTCAAGATCACCAGCCATGGGCGTCAACCTACGCCTGTCCCGGGGCCTGCACGTCACCGGACCGGCGTGGCTGCGGCCCGTTCGGGTGGTCGGCGGCTACGGTCGCTGACCGTGCGTTCCCACGACTACGGACCAGATGTGCTCGGCGGCCGCAAGCGCCGCACGGTGCCCGAGATGGCGGCCGAACCGGGTTTGGTGGTGGAGGACCCGCGGTCGGGTTACTGCGGTGCGGTGGTGCGGGTGGAGCACGGCGGTGTGGTGCTGGAGGACCGGCACGGCCGGCACCGGGTGTTCCCGTTGCGGCCGGCGGGTTTCCTGGTCGACGGGCGGCCGGTCACGCTGACCCGCCCGGCCGTGCCGACGGCGTCCGGGGTGGCGCGGTCGGCGTCGGGGTCGCGGCGGGTTTCGGGTCTGCGGGCGCGCACGGCGCGCGGCAGCCGGATCTGGGTGGAGGGCCTGCACGACGCGACGATGGTGGAGCGGGTGTGGGGGCACGATCTGCGGGTCGAGGGTGTCGTGGTCGAGCCGTTGGACGGGGTGGACGAGTTGGCCGCGCGGGTGGCGGCGTTCGGTCCGGGGCCGCGGCAGCGGTTGGGGGTGTTGGTGGACCACCTGGTGGCCGGCAGCAAGGAGAGTCGCATCGTCGCGGCGGTCACCGACGCGGACGTCCTGGTGACCGGGCACCCGTACGTGGACATCTGGCAGGCGGTGAAACCGGAGGCGATCGGGATCGGTGCGTGGCCGGTGGTGCCGCGGGGGGTGCCGTGGAAGGAAGGCGTGTGCGCGGCGCTGGGGTGGGGTGAGCCGGGCGAGGGGTGGCGGCGGGTGTTGGCCGGGGTGCGGTCGTTCCGGGATCTGGAGACCCCGTTGGTGGGCGCGGTGGAGCGGTTGATCGACTTCGTGACCGAGGTGCCCGAAGCGGGTCAGCGGGTCAGTCGGCCGGGAGGCGGGTGACGCGGCCGTTGGTGACGGCGGCGACCCGTTGCAGGGCCCAGTCGTCGGCGAGCATGGCCATGACGACGCAGTCGACCCATTCGCCGTGCCAGCGCAGGGCGTGGCGTTTGGTGCCCTCGTAGCGGAAGCCGACCTTCTCGTAGACGCGGCGGGCGCGTGGGTTGAAGGAGTAGACGTCCAGTTCGACGCGGTGCACGCCGACGGTGTCGAACGCGTGGCCCAGCATCAGGCGGGTGGCTTCGGTGCCCAGGCCGCGGTTGGTGTACGGGCCGGTCAGGGCGATGCGGAAGTTGCAGGACTGGTTGTCCACGTCCAGGTCGTTGAGCACGACCTCGCCCGCGTAGTGTCCGGTGGCCTTCTCGATGACGGCCATGTCGATCCGGTCGGGCGCGGTCTGCCAGGCGGTGATGGCCGTGCGCACCTGGTCGGTGGTGAAGGTGCGGTGGGTGCCGGTCAGGCGGATCGACTCGGTGTCCTGCAGGCCGGCCATGACGTGGGGGACGTCGTCGACGGTGAGGGGACGCAGTACCACCCGTTCGCCGGTGAGCGTGGGTCTGGACGCGAGGGTGACCGGGCTGGACATGCCGTGATGGTGCCTCGTTGCCGCTGGTCCACGCCAACGGATTAACCAATCGTAATCCGATCGATCATTCTGGACCGTCCGTAGTGGAGGGTTGTGCATCCGCATCTGCATCTGCACGTGCATCGTCGTGGGTGTTGCGCGGTGGGCGGCCGCGGCGGGGAATTGTGCCGGCGTCCTTGGGCATCCGGCCGGCCTTGGTGAGGGCGGCGCGGAGCAGGAACTCGATCTGCGCGTTGGTGGAGCGCAGTTCGTCACCGGCCCAGCGGGCCAGGGCAT
>DASZXM010000657.1:0-3827 GCA_035546415.1 Pseudonocardiaceae bacterium | reverse complement strand
CGCGCCACGGGCCCCGTTCCGGTGTCACCAGCGGTCGTGCACCTGCGCGCGGATCCGCCTGTCGTACAGGTCCTCGATCGCGGCCAGCGTCTCGTCGGACAGCGCCGGCACATCCGCCGCCGCCGAGTTCGCCCGCGCCTGCTCGACGTTGCGGGCACCCGGGATCACCGTGGTCACACCGGGCTGCTGGATCACCCAGCGCAGCGCGGCCTGCGCTGGCGTCGTCCCGTCCGGCACCAGCGCGCTGAACTCGGCGGCCGCCTCGACGCCGGTGGTGAAGTCCACGCCGGAGAACGTCTCGCCGACGTCGAACGCCTCGCCGTGCCGGTTGTACGTGCGGTGATCGTCGACGGCGAACACGGTGTCCTTGGTGTAGCGGCCGGACAGCAGACCGGACGCCAGCGGCACCCGCGCGATGATCCCGACGCCCGCCTCGGCGGCGGCCGGCAGCACGCGCTCCAGCGGCTTGCGGCGGAACGCGTTCAGGATGATCTGCACGCTCGCCACGCCCGGTCGCGCGATCGCCGTCAACGCCTCGGCGACCGTCTCCACGCTCACCGCGTAGTTGCGGATCCGCTGCTCGGCCACCAGCGTGTCCAACGCGTCGAACACCGCGTCGGACGAGTAGACCGGCGTCGGCGGGCAGTGCAGCTGGACCAGGTCCAGGGTGTCCACGCCGAGGTTCGCGCGCGACCGGTCGTTCCACGCCCGGAAGTTGGCCAGCGTGTAGTTCTCCGGCACCTGCGCCACGCGCCTGCCCATCTTGGTGGCGACGAACGGCGGATCGCTGCGGCCCTTGAGGAACTTGCCGATCAGCTGCTCGCTACGGCCGTCGCCGTAGACGTCGGCCGTGTCCAGCATCGTCACGCCGGAGTCGACGGCCGCGCCCAGCACGGCGAGCGCGTCCTGCTCGTCCACGTCGCCCCAGTCGGCGCCCAGCTGCCATGTGCCGAGGCCGACGACGGACACCTGCCGCCCTGTCCTGCCCAGTACTCGTTGCTCCACGTGGAAATCCTAACCGGCCAACGGCCGCCCCAACGCCACCAGCCGCACGCCCAGTCCGATGAGGACGACACTGGTGGCGCGGTCCAGCCACGTCCGCACAACCGACTTCGCCAGCAGCCGCCGCACCCCGGCGACGGCGAACACCACGACGCAGTACCAGCAGGCGCTGATGCACATCTGCACGGCCGCCAGCTCGAACACGTCGGTCAGGCCGCCGCCGGGCGGCAGGAACTGCGGGAACAGCGCCAGGTACAGCACGGCGGCCTTGGGGTTGGTGAGGTTCGTGAACAGGCCCGCGCGGTAGGCGGCCCACCCGGTCCTGGCCGGTGGCTCGTCGGCCTGCCCGGCCGGTCGCGCGTGCCGGCGGGACCGTAACAGCGTTTGCACGCCCAGGAAGCACAGGTAGGCCGCACCGGCGACCTTCAGCACCGTGAACGCGATCTCCGACGTGCGGATCAGCGCCGTCAGGCCGAGCGCGGACGCCGTCGCCCAGAACGTCAGCGCCGTCGTGTTGCCGGCCACCACCCGCAGCCCGGCCGGCCTGCCGTGTCGGATCGACTGGTTGACGATCACGGCGAACGACGGGCCGGGTGCCATCACGATCAGCGCACAGGTGACGACGAACGGGATGGAGACCGGCATCACACGGTCAGTGTGCCGTCGACCCGGCGCGGCACCGAAGCGCCGCCGGGGTCGTCGCGCAGCTCCGCCGGCAGCACCTGCTGCGGCGCGTCCTGCCATGCCACCGGGCGCAGGAACCGGCGGATCGACGTGATGCCCACGGACGTGTACAGCGTGTTCGTCGACGGCCACGGGCCGCCATGATGCTGTGCCCACGCGACGGCCACACCGGTCGGGAAACCGTTGAACAGCAACCGGCCCGCCCTCGGCCGCAGCACGTCGACCACGGCGCTCACGTCGTCCGATTCTCCGATGTGGAGGGTCGCCGTGAGCGAGCCGGGCAGCCGCCGCAGCGCGGCCAGCAGGTCGTTCTCGTCCGCATAGGACACCAGGATCGTCACCGGACCGAAGCACTCCTGCACGAGCAGGTCGTCCAGCTTGCTCGTGTCGGTGCCGAACAGCCTGGGCCGCAGCAGGAAGCCGTCGCCGCCGCCGTCGGTCGCCGCGGCGAGCTCGGTCAGCCCGGGGTGGCCGGCCAGCTCGCCGGTGCCCTCCGCGTAGTGGTGGGCGATGCCGCCGTTGAGCGCGAACTGCTCGCCCAGTTCGGCGAACGCCTTCGCCGTCTCGTCGCGCAGCCGATCGCCTTCCGGGCCGGCCGGCACGAACGCGATGCCCGGCTTGGTGCAGAACTGCCCGGCACCCAGCGTCGCCGAACCGGCCAGGCCGCGGCCGATCGCCTCGGCGCGCCCGGCGGCCGCCGCCGGCGTGATCACCAGCGGGTTGAGGCTGGAGAGCTCGCCGTAGAACGGGATCGGCTCCGGCCGCGCGGCCGCCAGGTCGGCCAGTGCGCGGCCGCCGGTCACCGAACCGGTGAAGCCGACGGCTTTCACGGCAGGGTGCTGGACGATGCCGACGCCCGCGTCCTGGCCGTGCACCAGCCCGATGGTCCCGTCCGGCGCGCCGGCACGCGCGGCGGCGTCCCGCATCACCTCGTAGCACCGCTGCGCCGTCGCCGGGTGCGACGGGTGTGCCTTCACGATCACCGGGTTGCCGGCGGCCAGGGCGGCGGCCGTGTCACCGCCGGGTACCGAGAACGCCAGCGGGAAGTTGCTCGCGCCGAACACGGCGACCGGACCGATCGGCACCAGCATCCGCCGCAGGTCCGGGCGCGGGCCCATCGGTGTGTCACCGGCGTGGTCGATGATCGCCTCCAGGTAGCCGCCCTCCTCGACGGCCTCGGCGAACAGCCGCAGCTGGTAGCAGGTCCGGGTCAGCTCGCCGTTCAGCCGCGGCTCGCCCAGCGCCGTTTCGCGGTCGGCCAGCTCGACGATCGTGGCACGGTCCGCCTCCAGCGCGTCGGCAAGGGCACGCAGCAGTCCGGCGCGGAACGGGCGGCCCAGCTTCTCCAACTGGGGCGCCGCCGCTGCCGCCCGGCCGGCGATCTGCTCGACCTGCTCGGGTGTGGTCTCCTCGGCCACCGTCTCCACGACACGTCCGGTGCGGGGGTCGGTGCTGGTTACGGCCGTCATCGCTGGCGCGCTCCTGACAGATGGTGGGTCAACGGGGGTCTGGTTCGGGGTTGCGACCGGGGCGGGCCAGGAAGTCGAAGTCACAGCCCTGGTCGGCCTGGGTGATGTGGTCGGCGTAGAGGACGCCGTAGCCGCGTTCGAACCTGGGCGGCGGCTGCCGCCAGGCCGCGCGGCGCCGGTCCAACTCGGCGTCGTCGACCATCAGGGTGAGCGTGCGGGCCGGGACGTCCAGCGAGATGAGGTCGCCGTCGGTGACCAGGGCGAGCGGGCCGCCGACGTAGGACTCCGGCGCTACGTGCAGCACACACGCACCGTAGCTCGTGCCGCTCATCCGGGCATCGGAGATGCGGACCATGTCACGTACGCCGTGCGCCAGCAGGCGGTCCGGGATGGGCAGCATGCCGTACTCCGGCATGCCCGGACCGCCCAGCGGACCGGAGTTGCGCAGCACCAGCACGGAGTCCGCGGTGACCGGCAGGTCCGGGTCGTTGATCCGCCGCTTCAGGTCGGCGTAGTCGTCGAACACCACGGCCGGGCCGATATGGGTGAGCAGGCGCTCCTCGGCGGCGATGTGCTTGATCACGGCGCCGTTCGGGGCCAGGTTGCCGCGCAGCACGGCGACGCCGCCCTCCTTGGCGACCGGGTTGTCGGCCGGCCGGATCACGTCGTCGT
>DASZXM010000656.1:0-13582 GCA_035546415.1 Pseudonocardiaceae bacterium | reverse complement strand
GCCCAGCTTCTGTCCCAGCGCGCCGTGCTGGGGGTGTTCGCCACCCTCGCCGTGCTGGTGCTCTTCGTCGTGCTGTGCAGGGCACGGCGTGTCAGCTCGTCCGTGGACGACGCCACCCTGGCCGCACTGCAGCGGATCTCCAAGGCCACCCCTGACCTGCGGCAGGGCCTGACCCAGCAGGCCGCCGACCGGGCGACGCCGCACCTGCGCGAGCTGCTGCGCTGCGTCGCCGTCGGCATCACCGACGCCGAGGGCACGATGCTGTCCTGGGACGGCGAGGCGAACGAGCACTACCGGGACCTGACCGACCAGATCGCCAAGTCCATCAACAGCCTGCGGATGGAGCACGTCGACCACGACAAGCTGCCGTGCCAGCGGCGGGCGAACTGCCCGATGCGCACGGCCGTGATCGTGCCGCTCGTGGTCGAGGGCCGGGTCGAGGGCGTGCTCGTCGTCGTGGGCGGTGTCGGCGGCAAGCGGCTGATCCGGATGGCCGACGAGATCGCCCGGTTCGTCCGCACCCAGCTGGAGCTGGCGCAGCTGGACGAGTCCCGCCAGCAGCTGGCCCAGGCGGAGGTGCGGGCGCTGCGCGCGCAGATCTCGCCGCACTTCGTCTACAACGCGCTGAACACCATCTCGTCGCTGATCCGCACCGACCCGGAACGCGCCCGCGAGCTGCTGATGGAGTTCGCCGACTTCACCCGCTACTCGTTCCGCACCAACGGCCTGTTCACCACGCTGGCCGAGGAGCTGCGCAACATCGACCGGTACCTGACGCTGGAGAGCGCCCGCTACGGCCCGCAGCGGCTGAAGGTGCGGTTGAAGATCGCGCCCGAAGTGCTGTCGGTGACCGTGCCGTTCCTGGTGCTGCAGCCGCTCGTGGAGAACGCCGTGCGGCACGGCCTGGCCCGCAAGCCCGGCGGTGGCACGGTGACCGTGGTGGCGCAGGACAACGGCACCGAGGCGCTGATCAGCGTCGAGGACGACGGTGTCGGCATGGACGCCGACCGGCTGGCCGACCTGCGCGACGCCCACCGCAGCGGTGCGCACGTGGGCATCGGCAACATCAACCAGCGCATGCGTTCGGTGTACGGCGAGGAGTACGCGCTGATGGTGGAGACGGCGCCGGGGGCGGGCATGAAGGTGATCCTGCGGGTGCCCAAGTTCAGCCCCAACGTGCGGCCCGTGCTGCCCGGCTACGCCGAGGTGGAGGACATGGAGGACACCGACCACGGCCGGCACACCGCACCCGACTACGGGGCTGCGGCCGTCAACGCCACCACCTGATCAGTAGCCTCGGAGTCATGAACGGGACGGACAGATGGACGGCGAAGCTGCCGGTGCTCGGTGACCGGGTGGACCGCCGCCCGGTGGTCGCCGTCGTCAAGCTGCACGGAGTGATCTCGCCGACGCCCTCGCCGGTGGGCCGGGGTGCCATCAACCTCGGTTCCGTCGAGTCGGCCCTGACCAAGGCGTTCGGCCACGACCGGCTGGTCGCCGTCGCGCTGGCGGTCAACTCGCCCGGCGGCGCGGCGACGCAGTCGGCGCTGGTGGCCGACCGCATCCGCGGCCTTGCGGCCACCAAACGCGTGCCGGTGCTGGCGTTCTGCGAGGACGTCGCCGCGTCCGGCGGATACTGGCTGGCCTGCGCCGCCGACGAGATCTACGCGCACGCCACGTCGCTGGTCGGGTCGATCGGCGTCGTGTCGGCCGGCTTCGGCATGGCGGGGCTGCTGGAGCGGTTCGGCGTGGAGCGCCGGGTGCACACCGCGGGCGACCGGAAGGTGCGGCTGGACCCGTTCCGGCCGGAACAGCCCGAGGACGTCGAATGGCTGCAGGGCCTGCAGGCCGACCTGCACGACCAGTTCGTGTCCTGGGTGCGGGAGCGGCGCGGCGACAAGCTGTCCGGCGACGCGGCCGACCTGTTCTCCGGCGAGGTGTGGACCGGCTCGAAGGCGGTCGAGTTCGGCCTGGTCGACGGGTTGGGGACGATGCGCGAGGTGCTGGCGAAGCGGTACGCCGACGCGCACGTGATGGCCGTCGAACCGCGCCGTCCGCTGCTGGCCAGGCTGGGTATGGCCGGGGTCACAGCGCGGCTGGGCTCGCCGGCCGACCAGCTGCTGGCCGCCGTGGACCTGCTGGAGCAGCGGGCCACCTGGTCCCGATTCGGACTGTGAGCCCACAACCTCACCCAACAGTGAGCGGAATGACCGTAGACAATCCGGCCCTGAAGTGGGCAGTATTCGCGTCACAGTGAGTACTCGTGACGGCACCCCAGGTCTCGTCGTGCTGGCCGTCGATGACGAGCCCCACGGCCTGACGGAACTCGTCTACATGCTGGAGGCCAACCAGCACGTACGGCGGGCATTGGCGGCCGGCGACGCGGCGGAGGCGCTGGGCGTCGTCGGCGGTGGCGACCCCGAGGTGGTGGTCCGCAAGCGGGCCAAGCTGCCACCGGTGGACGCCGTGTTCATCGACATCAACATGCCCGGGTTGTCCGGCGTGGAGTTGGCCAGGGTGCTGGCCGCGCTGCGCCCACCGCCCGCGCTCGTGTTCGTCACCGGCATCGGCGACGAGGCGGTCACCGCGTTCGACCTGGGCGCCGTGGACTACGTGCTCAAGCCGCTCAAGCAGGAGCGGCTGGACAAGGCCGTGGACCGGGTGCTCGCCAAGCGGGTGCCGGCGGCGGCCGGGGGCGGCGGTGCCGTGGTGGCACCGGAGCCGACCGACGACGAGGTGATCCCCGTCGAGCTGGCCGGCACCACGAAGCTGGTGCCCCGGGCCAGCGTGCGCTGGGTGGAGGCGCAGGGCGACTACGCCCGCCTGCACACCGCGGACGGCTCCCACCTGGTGCGGATCCCGTTGGCCCAGTTGGAGGAACGCTGGGGTGAGGCCGGGTTCGTGCGCATCCACCGGTCGTTCCTGGTGGCGCTGTCGCTGATCACCGAGCTGAAGATGGGCGCGTCCGGGTACACCGTCGTCATCGGCGACAACGAGAAGGAGCTGCCGGTCAGCCGCCGGCACACCCGGCAGTTGAAGGACCGCCTGGTGCGCGCCCCGAAGAACGGCTGGGGCAGCGGGACGTGAGCCGGCACGCCGGCGGGAGCCCGCCGGACGACCCGCCGCCCACGACGACGCGCAAGCCGCGCCGCAAGCGGGTCGTGCTCAACGATTCCCGCAACCCGGTGACCGTGGTGAAGGTGATCACCGAGTTGGAGGAGCAGACCAGCGTCGGCGAGGCGCTGGTGCGCAACCTGGTCCGCGCTCAGCTGCGCCTGGCCATCGGACTGGGACTGCTCACCGCCGTGGTCTTCGGCAGCCTGCCGTTGGCGTTCTACCTGGCACCGGGCTTCGCGACCGCCTCCGTGTTCGGTGTCCGGCTGCCGTGGCTGTTGCTCGGCGTCCTACCCTTTCCCGTACTGTTCGCCATCGGACTTTGGTACAACCGGCTGGCCGAACGGCACGAGAAGGACTTCGTCAACATGGTCGAGGGCTGACCACCGGCAGGACAGCGTAGGCAGTGGAACTCAACCCCAGCGCCATCGTCGGTATCGGGCTGATCGGTGCCGTCACCTTCTACCTGGGCTTCCACAGTTCCCGGCTGGCCAACACGACGCCGGACTTCCTGGTGGCCCGGCGGATCGTGCGGTCCCGGCGCAACGCGGCCGCGATCACCGGCGAGTACCTGTCCGCCGCGTCGTTCCTCGGGGTCGCCGGGCTGATCCTCAAGGACGGCGTCGACTCGCTGTGGTACTCGGTCGGCTTCACCGCCGGCTACCTGGCGCTGCTGCTGTTCGTGGCGGCGCCGCTGCGCCGCTCCGGCGCGTACACGCTGCCCGACTTCGCCGAGGCACGGTTGGGCTCGACGGCGCTGCGCCGGATGTGCACCGGTTTCGTCGTGGTGATCAGCGTGCTCTACCTGGTGCCCCAGTTGCAGGGCGCGGGGCTCACACTGGCCACGGTCATGCCGGTGCCGCCGTGGGTCGGCATGGGTGTCGTGGTGCTGCTGGTGACGGTGAACGCGTTCGGTGGCGGGATGCGGTCGATCACCGTGGTGCAGGCGTTCCAGTACTGGGTGAAGCTGGTCGCGATCGCCGTGCCGGCGTTCGTGCTGATCGTGGTGTTCGTCGGCGGTCACCCGGTGCAGGGGTCGCTGGCCGCGGACCACGCGCCGGTGTTCACCCACACCACCCCGGTCGACGTGCGCGTCACCGTCCAACTGCAGGTCGCCTCCCGGGTGGACGTGCAGGCGTACGGCGTGGTGAACGGCTTCCGCACCAACGGCGGCATGGTGATGGACCCGGGCCAGGACTACACCGTGCAGGCGCACGCGACGCTGGTGTTCCCGGCCGGTTCGCCGACTCCGACGCCGAGCGGTTCGCCGCTGACCGACGCGGCGTGGCTGCGCCCGCAGTCCGGCGGCCTGTCCGCGCTGCTGGCCACGTACTCCCTGATGCTGGCGCTGTTCCTGGGCACCATGGGCCTGCCGCACGTGCTGGTTCGCTTCTACACCAACCCGAACGGCCGCGCGGCCCGGCGCACGACGCTGCACGTCCTACTGCTGTTGGGGATCTTCTACCTGTTCCCGACCATGCTGGGCGTGCTAGCGCGGCTGTACACGCCGGAGCTGCTGGTCACCGGGCAGACCGACGCGGCGATCCTGTTGCTGCCCGGGAAGATCCTGCCCGGCGTGGGCGGGGAGGTCCTCGGCGCGGTGATCGTCGCGGGCGCGTTCGCGGCGTTCCTGTCCACGTCGTCCGGGCTGCTGGTGAGCATCGCCGGTGTGGTGTCCACCGAAGCGTTCCCCGGGCGGGTTCGCGACTTCCGCTGGGCAACGGTGTACGCGGCCGTCGTGCCGCTGGTGCTGGCGATCGCGCTGCCCGAAACGGACATCTCGCTGTCCGTGGGCCTGTCGTTCGCGCTGGCCGCGTCGACGTTCTGCCCGGTGCTGGTGGTCGGCATCTGGTGGCGCAGGCTGACCTGGGTGGGCGCCGCCGCCGGCATGCTGGTGGGTGGCGGGCTGGTGCTGACCGCGCTGGTGCTCAACATCATCAGCGAGTACACCGGCGCGTGGGCGCCGTGGCCGGTCACCCAGCCGGCGCTGATCACCGTGCCGGCCGCGTTCGCCGCCGTGTTCCTGGGCAGCCTGTGCACACCGCGGCGCATCCCCGACGACGTGAGTCGCATCCTGCTGCGCATGCACGCGCCCGACCCGCTGGGCTTCATCCGCGACCGGGACGTCGCGCGGTTCGGCAGCGGCGCCCCGGCCCGCCGGTCGGACGGCCGCCACCATCGGTGACGCGACCCTCACGGCACCGATACGCCGAAACGTGGCAGCATCGATGCCGTGAACCCACAGACCGTGCCCAACGTGCCCGTGTCCGAGGTGGCCGACGAGCTGCCGGAGGGCGCCCTGCTGCTGGACGTCCGCGAGGCCGACGAGTGGGCGGCAGGGCACGCCCCGAACGCGTTGCACATCCCGATGAGCCAGATCGCCGGCCGCCTGGGCGAACTGCCGCAGGACGGCAACCTGTTCGTCATCTGCCGCTCCGGCGGCCGGTCGGCCAGGGTCACCGCCTACCTCAACGACAACGGCTGGGACGCGGTGAACGTGGTGGGCGGCATGCAGTCGTGGGCCGCCACCGGCCGGCCGATGGTCGCCGCGAACCCGGACACCGCACCCGAGGTGATCTGAACCGGTGGGCCATCCCGGCGCTCCCTACCGCGTGACCTGGGTGGCGACCCCGCCGTCCGGGTGGTGGGGGCCGCAGCGGCAGCCGCCGCGGCCGCCCTACCAGGGCCCGCCCGCGTACCCGGCGGTGCCGCGCTGGGGTTTCCCACGGTTGGCGTGGCGCGAGCCGACGCAGGTGCCCGGCACGTCGACGCTGCCGGAGCGGTCCCCGGAACGCGTGGTGCGGCAGGCGCGGGCGGCCGTGTCGGTGCTGTGGATGGTGGTGATCTCGGCCGTGCTCGCCACGGGCGGCGAGATCTGGCGGTACGCGCTGCTGGTGGCCGGCCGGTCCGCCGCGCTGCCCGCGGACGTCGTGGCGACGTCCGACGCGCTGGTGGACACCGGCGCCGGGCTGGCCGCCGTCACCGGGGTCATCGCGCTGGCGCTGACACTGCGCTGGCTGCTGGGCATCCGGGACGTCGCCGCCGAGCAGGCCGGCGTGCGCCCGGCCCGGGCGGACTGGCAGGTGCTGCTCGGAGTGCTGCTGCCGGTGCTGAACCTGTTCGTCGCCGGTTCGGTGCTGGCCGAACTGGATCACACGGCGCTGGCCGCGCCCGGCGCCCGGCCCCGGCCGTCCCGGCTGGTGCTGGCCTGGTGGGGCACGTGGGTGGCCAGCGAGGTCCTCGCGATCCTCACCGTGCTGCTGGGGTTGCGCACCGGCGTGCAGGCCAGGGCCGACGGCGTGCTCTGGTACGCCGCCACCGACCTGGTGGCCGCCGCCGTCGCCGTGCTGACACTGTTCGTCGTGGGCGCCATGACCGGCCTCGTGGCACCGCCCACCGGGCGCGCGCCGAGCAGGCTGCGGGTGGTCCGGATCGACGGCGCACCCGTCTCGGCCGCGCGCCGGCCCCGCCCGACGGGTGCGGTGCGGTAGTCCGGCAGGCGTCGTCGCCCATGGTGTCGGATGATGCGCACGTGCGATCGCCTGCCGACCGGCCCTTCGTCGTCGCCCACCGGGGCGCGTCCGCGCACCGCGCGGAACACACGCTGGCCGCCTACGCCCTCGCCCTGGAACAGGGCGCCGACGGGCTGGAGTGCGACGTCCGCCTGACCCGGGACGGGCACCTGGTGTGCGTGCACGACCGGACGGTCAACCGCACGTCCGACGGCCGGGGCGTGGTCAGCGAGCTGACACTGGCCGCGATGTCCGGCCTGGACTACGGCCACTGGCACCACGAGCTGCCCGACTCGGCGGACGAGTTGGTCAGCAGCCCGATGGCGATGCCGTCCGCCGAGCCGGAGCACCGGGGGCTGCTCACCCTGGAGGCCCTGCTGGGCCTGCTCCGGGACGTCGCGCCGGACACGAAGCTGTTCGTGGAGACCAAGCACCCGGTCCGCTACGGCGGCCTCGTGGAGACGAAGCTGGTCGCGATGCTGGCCCGGCACGGGCTGGCCACACCGGCACGCAAGGACGAGTCGCCCGTCGTCATGATGTCGTTCTCGTCGCTGGCGGTGCGCCGGATCCGGGACAACGCCCCCGCGCTGCCCACGGTGCTGCTGCTGAACCGCTGGCGGCAGGGATCGGGCGTGCTGCCGCCGTGGGCGGACATCGCGGGCCCGGGCATCCACCTGCTGCGCGCCGACCCGGACTGCGTGCGACGCAGCGCGGCGCGGGGCACCGACACGTACTGCTGGACCGTGGACCGGCCCGAGGACATCGCGCTGTGCGAGCGACTGGGCGTGCGTTACGTGGCAACGAACTCCCCGGCCGACACCCGCCTCCTGCTCGGCCGCTAGGGTCACAACCCGGTATCGGAAAGCTCGAAGGAGATCCAGGTGGGCAGGCGAACCGCGGTCAAGGGCACGGCGAAACCGCGCGAGGGAGTCAACCCGAGGCAACCCTGCCCGTGCGGGTCGGGGCGGCGTTACAAGGCGTGCCACGGCGCCGCGGGCGGCCCGGCCGACGTGGTCGTGGCACGGCCGTTCGAGGGGCTGGCCGCCGAGTGCGAGCTGGTGGCGCTGCGCGAGTTCGTGCCTTCGGCCACCGCCGTGCTGCCGCTGTTGGGCACTCCGGAGCGCGAGGTGACGCTGGCGACGGTGCTGCCGGTCGCGTCGGCCGGTCTGGTGCGCTCGGACGGGGTGGCGTTCGTCGGCATGCAGGTGCAGACCCGCTCCGGCGACATCGGACGGGACGTGGCGCGGTCGATCCGGTGGGCGCTGTCGGCCCAGGAGGGCGACGTGCTGCCGGTCGTCGACACCGACGAGGACGACGACGTCCGGCTGGTCGACGTGATCGACCCGAAGGCCGACCTGGAGCCGGTGCTGCACAGCGACTTCAGCTGGTGGATGCCGGAGGACGCGGCCGAGCCGTCGGGTGACGTCGCGCTGTCGCTGGAGCGGGCCAACGCCGCGATCCTGCCGACCGACCGGCTGACCGCCGACGGCGTGCGCGCCGCCTACTGGGTGGACGCCGGCGAGAAGGCGCACCTGCGCTGGGTGCGGCCCGAGCCGGAGGAGGACCTGCTGGCCGCACTGGCGCGGCTGTCCGTGCGCGGCGAGCTGGACCTGGGCGAGGGCTCCCGGTTCGCCGGGTCGTTCCGGGCACACGGCCTGCTGGTGCCGGTGTGGGACCTGGACCGGGAGATGCACGCCCGGGAGTGGGACGAGCCGGCCAAGGCGCTGGGCGAGCGGCTCACGGCGGCCGTCGAGTCGCTGGCCGACGAGCCGACCACCGAGGCCGAGCGGCGGGCCCGGGACGGCCTGCGCGGCCGCCAGGTCACCCTGCGCTGACCAGGTCTTCCCCTGGTTGTCCACAGCTGTCCACAAGTCTGTCCACAGGGAGTGTGCACAAGTGATCCTGCACATCACCGACCGGGAGTCGTGGCAGCAAGCGCTTGCGGCCGGTGAGGTCCGTGCGCCGTCGCTGGCGGAACAGGGGTTCGTGCACTGCTCCGACCCGGGCACGGTGCACCTGCCGGCCAACGCGCTGTTCGCCGGCCGCACGGACCTCGTGCTGCTGGTCGTCGACCCGGCGCAGGTGCCCGCCGCGGTGCGGTGGGAGCCGGGCGACCCGCCGGTGCCCGGCGGCCCGTGGTTCCCGCACGTCTACGGGCCGATCCCGGTGACCGCCGTCGTGGCGGCGCACGAGTTCCCGCCGGACGCCGACGGCACGTTCCGGCTGCCCACCGGGATCGTCTGGGCGTAGTGGCAACCTGCGAGAGGAGGTCGGGCGTGTACCCGGTGACGGTGGCCTCCCGGCTGCCGGGAGGGGGGCCCGCCGGTGACCGTACTGGTGACTGCCGGTCCGGACACCGGCCGACGGGCGGAGCCGACCACGAAACCCGGTGAGGCCGAACAGGACTTCGGCGAGTTCGTGCGTGCCGTGCTGCCCGGGCTGCTGCGCTACGGCCACGCCCTGACCGGCAACCCGCACGACGCCGCCGACCTGGTGCAGGGCGTGTTGGAGCGGATCGGCTCCCGGTGGTCGTCGGTGCTGCGCAAGACCGGCGACCCGCTGGCGTACGCGCGCCGGTCCATGGCCAACGCGCACATCAGCCGGTGGCGGCGCACCCGCCGGGAGAACCTCGTCGCCGACCTGCCGGACACCGCCGTGGTGTACCAGCCGGACCGGTTCGGCGACGAACCGCTGTGGCAGGCGCTGCGGGCCTTGCCACCCCGGCAGCGGGCCGTCATGGTGCTGCGGTACTACGAGGACCTGTCCGAGGCGGAGATCGCGAGCACACTGGGCATCACCAAGGGCACGGTGAAGAGCCAGGCGAACAAGGCGATGGCCAGCCTGCGGGCCCGGTTGGGCGTGACGATGGCGGAACGGAAGGAGGCGCGGTGACCGACGAGAAGCACGACGGCCTGGACGACGAGCTGCGCCGGCTGTTCACCGACGAACGCCTGGCCCTCCCGGTCGCCCAGGGCGCCGAGGAGGCCGTGGTCCGTGGCGCGCACCGCAGGCGGCGGCAGCGGCTGACGGTGGCCGCGGCCGGTGGTGTGCTCGCGGTGGCGGCCATGGTGACCGCCGGGGTCGGCCTGGCCGGCATCGGGCACGGCCCGAACCGGGTCACGACGGCCGCGAGCGAACCGCCGTCGGTGACGCTGACCATGACCAACCCGTCGGTGACGACGATCCCCGACCCCACGGGGCCGTACCCGGTGCAGTTCGGCCCGGACGGTGTCGGACAGGTCCGACTGGGCATGTCCATGGCACAGGTGCTGCAGATCGCGAAGGGCCGGATCCTGCCGACCAGCACCCGCGGTGACGGGTGCCAGGTGGTGACGGTGGAGTTCATCGCCGAGTTGCGGGGCGCCGGGAAGTACGTCCTGGTCCCGGTGCCCGCGGGCACGACCCCGACGGTCACCACGCAGACGCCGGACCCGTCGGGTCGGCCGTCGACGCCGGCCCTGCCGATGAAGGCCGTGCCGATCATCGTCGACGTGACCGTCTCGCCGCGGTTCGGCGTGGTGGAACTGGGCGCGACGGACTTGTTGCGCACCCCGGAGGGCATCGGCCTCGGCTCCCAGCTGGACGAGGTGTACAAGGTCTACGCGAAGACGGCCGGGACCAAGACCGGTGCGATCACCGCGAAGGGGAAGGTGCTGACGGTGCCGGTCCCGGGCAACCCGTCGGCCGAGTACGTGTTCCAGACAGCGGGTTCCGGGGTCGTGCGCATGATGCTGCTGCGTGACGGCGCCGCCCTGAAGTGCGGGACGGGCTGACCGCGCCGGGCCGCGGCCCTGCTGGGCCGTCCGGCCCGGCGACCGCCTACAGCGGGTCGCGCAGGACCGGGCACGACATGCACCTCGGGCCGCCTCGGCCGGAGCCCAGTTCGGAACCGGAGATCCGCAGCACCTCGATGCCGGCCGCCTCCAGCCGGGCGTTCGTCTCGACGTTGCGCTCGTAGGCGACGACGACGCCCGGCGCGACCGCGAGCGTGTTGTTGCCGTCGTCCCACTGTTCCCGTTCGGCCGTGACCGGGTCCAGGCCGGTGTCGATGACGCGCAGCCGGTCGATGCTCATCGCCTTGGCCGCCGCCGTGAGGAACGGCTCCGGGCCGTCCACCGACACGCCGTCCGGGCCGTTCTGGCGCATCGAGTACGCCGACAGCGAGTCGCGGATCGCCGGGTACATCACGAACGCGTCCCTGTCCACCATGGTGCACACGGTGTCCAGGTGCATCGTGGCGCGCTGCTGCGCGATGGGCACCGCCAGCACGGTGTGGGCCAGGCCGTCGGCGAACGCGGAACGGGCCAGCGACTCGGCGCCCGCCGCCGTGGTGCGCTCACCGACACCGACCGCGATCACACCGGGCGACAGCATCAGCACGTCACCGCCCTCGACCGGCGCGTTGTGCGCGCCGTACGCGCGGGACGTGTGCCGGAACCGGGGGTGGTAGGCGTAGATCAGGTCGGTGATCGACGACTCGCGGCGGCGGGCCGGCATGATCAGCGACGACACCGCGACCCGGTCGCCGATCCACACCGACGAGTCGCGGGTGAACAGCAGGTTGGGCAGCGGGTCGACGGCGAAGTCGTGCGGCTGGTGCATCCGCCGCACCAGCGACTGGCCCTCGGCGACCGGCAGTTCCTCGAACGTCATGCCGGCCATCAGCACCGTCGCCAGGGTCTCCGGCGACACGCCGGACAGGTAGCCGCGCAGGGCGTCCGCGAGGTGCAGGCCCAGCCGCAGCTCGTCCACTGCCGCGTGCACTCCCGCCGCGTGGCCGCGCGGGTCCCGCAGGGCCGTGACCAGCAGGTCGGCCAGCAGCAGGACCTCGACGCCACGGGCGGTCAGCTGGGCGGCGAACGCGTCGTGCTCGGCCTGCGCCCGGTCCACCCACGGGATGCCGTCGAACAGCAACTGGTCGTTGTTGCGCGGCGTGAGCCGCTTGAGCTCCGGGCCCGGCCGGTGCAGCAGAACGGTGCGCAGGGGGCCGACTTCGCTGTCCACCCGATGGTTGTGCTCGGTCACCAGGCCGAGACTAGTCAGCGCAGCCACGACACGTGGCTCGCGAGCACGGCGTAACCGACGAACGACGCCACGTCCAGCAGGGTGTGCGCGACGACGAGGGGCCACAGCCGGTTGGTGCGCTGCCACACGCGGCCGAACACCAGTCCCATGACCAGGTTCCCGACGAACCCGCCGAACCCCTGGTACAGGTGGTACGACCCGCGCAGCACGGCGGCCGCCGACACCGACGCGTTCTCGTGCAGGCCCAGCTGGCGCAGCCGGCTGATGAAGTAGCCGACCACCAGTGCCTCCTCGGCCCACGCGTTCGCGGCGGCCGCGACGACCAGTACCGGGATGCGCCACCACGTGTCGCCCAGGGTGGTCGGCAGCACGGTGAGGTTCAGGTTCAGCGCCCTGGCCACCAGGTACAGGCCCAGGCCGGGGATGCCGATCAGCGCGGCCAGCCCGACACCACCCGCCGCGTCCCGGCCCGGCCGCTGCCGGTCGATGCCGATGTCGGCCAGCCGGTACCCGGCCCGCCACAGCAGGTAGACGCCCAGCGAACCCCAGGCCACCAGCTGCGCGGCGTTGGCGAGCTGACCGATGAGGTCCAGGAAGCCGGTCCTGGCCTGCGGCACGTTGATGGCGACCCGCTGCTGGCTCAGCGGCACCGGTTGCAGCAGCGAGTCCAGCAGCGAGATCAGGCTGCGCACGCCGGACAGGCCGAGGGTGACCGTGAAGACGATCAGCAGCTCGATCCGCGCCGCCCGGCGGTCGTCGGGTGTCTCGATGTGCCGGACACCGGCCGGTGGTTCGGGCACCAGCCAGGCCCGCACACGATCGCGCACCCGATCATCCTAGGTAGGGCGGTGTGTCATGCGTGTCCGGGCAGGTCCGCGACGCGCAGTTCGCGGATCACCTCCGACGGCGCGTCGGCCAGGTCGACGATCCGCGCCGCCTGGTTGGCGACCGTGGCCTCCAGGAGGTTGCGCACGGTCCGGCCGTTGCCGAACGACGGGCCGCGCTCGACGTCGGCGAGCAGCCGGCCGATCCCGTCGGTGACGCCGTCGGCCAGCAGGTAGCCGGCGTCGGTGGCGGCCGCGACGAAGATGTCGACCAGTTCGTCGTCGGTGTAGTCGGGGAACTCCAGGATCGTCGGGAACCGGGATGCCAGGCCGCTGTTCGCGGCCAGGAAGCCGCGCATCTCCCGCTCGTAGCCCGCGGCGATCACCACCAGGTTCTCCCGGTGGTCCTCCATCAGCTTGAGCAGCGTGGCCAGCGCCTCGTGGCCGAAGTCGTTGGAGCTGGTGCCGTGGGTCAGCGAGTACGCCTCGTCGATGAACAGCACGCCGCCCAGCGCCTGGTCGACGGCTGCCCGCACGCGCGGCGCGGTCTGCCCGATGTACTGGCCGACCAGGTCGCCACGGGACACCTCGACCAGCTGCCCGGAGCCCAGCAGCCCGAGGTCCGCGTAGACCCGGGCGATCAGCCGGGCCACCGTGGTCTTCGCCGTGCCCGGGTTGCCGATGAACACCATGTGCCGGGAACGGTCCCCGCCGGACAGGCCGGCCTTGCGGCGCAGCGTCTCGGCGCGCGCCTCCGCGACCAGCAGCTGCACCTGCTTCTTCACGCCGGCCAGGCCGATCAGCGCGTCCAGTTCGGCCATCGGGTCGCCGTCGTGGCTGGGCGTGAGCACGACCGACAGCGGCACGGTCACGTCGGCGGCGCGCAGCTCGCGCAGTTGGTCGCGGGTGGGCGTGCCCGTGCCGGTGATCCGCACCGCCTGGTGGGACGCGGACTCCTCCAGCAGGTTGCGGATCACCCACGCGTTGCCGAACCCGGCCGCGCGGGGCATCCGGGACACCAGCCGCCGGACCCGGTCGGCCACGCCGTCCTCCAGCACGAAACCGGCGTCCCGGGACATCAGCTCGAACAGTTCCACCAGTTCGTCG
>DASZXM010000655.1:0-2057 GCA_035546415.1 Pseudonocardiaceae bacterium | reverse complement strand
TCGGCAACTGGGCCGGCGACTCGTCCGCCTCCCGCATCGGCGTGCTCGCGGCCGTGCTGGTCGCGGCCCTGCTCTTCGGCGTCACCATGGTGCTGCCGATCGGCGGCGCCGACATGCCGGTGGTGATCTCGCTGCTCAACGCACTCACCGGGTTGTCCGCGGCGGCCACCGGACTCGCGCTGGACAACACGGCGATGATCGTCGCCGGGATGATCGTCGGCGCGTCCGGCTCGATCCTGACCAACCTGATGGCCACGGCGATGAACCGGTCCATCCCGGCGATCGTGGTCGGTGGCTTCGGCGGCACCGGACCCGTGGCCGGTGCGGCCGGCGCGGACCGGACGGTGCGGCGGACCAGCGCCGCGGACGCCGCCGTGCAGCTCGCGTACGCCGACCGGGTCGTGATCGTGCCGGGCTACGGGATGGCGGTGGCCCAGGCCCAGCACGCGGTGCGGGACATGGCCCGGCTGCTGGAGGGTCGGGGCGTCACCGTGCGGTACGCGATCCACCCGGTCGCCGGGCGGATGCCCGGACACATGAACGTGCTGCTCGCCGAGGCGGACGTGCCCTACGAGCAGTTGACCGAGATGGACGACATCAACGGCGAGTTCGCCCGGACCGACGTGGCACTGGTGATCGGCGCCAACGACGTGACCAACCCGGCCGCCCGCACCGACCCGGCGTCGCCGATCCACGGGATGCCGATCCTGAACGTGGATCAGGCCCGGTCGATCATCGTGGTGAAGCGGTCGATGAACCCCGGCTTCGCCGGCGTCGACAACGAGCTCTACTTCGACCCGAAGACCTCGATGCTGTTCGGCGACGCGATGTCGTCGGTGCGCGAGGTCACCGAGGAACTCAAGATCGTCTAGGAAGGGAACGTCACGCACTTGAACGATGCGGCGACACCCCGTGTCCGGCATGATGGAACGAGGGTCACACACCTGAGCGGCCGGGAGACAGCATGAGGTGGGCCGACCAGTCCGAACAGCGCCTGCTCGACATCGAACGCGAACTCGACACGGACGTCACGCTGCGTCGCGACGTCCAGCGGTTGGGGCGCGTGATGGCCGTCCGACAGCTCGCCATTCGACGCCGACCGCTCGTCGCGATCCTGGCAGCCGTCGTCGGCGCGGTCGTGTCGCTCGTCGGCCTCGTCGTGGGCGCCTCCGGTCCGACGGGCCTGACCGCGCTGGCCACCGGGGGTGTCCTGGCGGCCGCCGTGGCGTTCGCGTTGCTGAACGCGGTGCTCGACCACCGGGCCGGTCCACCGTCCGACGCCAGGTGACGGCAGTCGACTGGATACAATAACCCGTAGCCATGGACCGATGGTCCATGTCGTGTCCATGGAACGGGAGCGGCGATGGAGAACAACGAGCCGGCCGGCGACACACCCCGGGGCCGCAAGGAGATGCGGGCGGCGCTGCGACAGGCGCCCACCCGTCGGGTGGAACGGCCGGCCCCGCTGCGCCAGGCCGTCTACGACTCGCTCGTGGAACTGATCGTCACCGGCAGCCTGCGGCCCGGCCAGCATCTGGTCGAGGGTGAACTCGCCGAGATGCTCGGGGTGAGCCGGCAGCCGGTCCGGGAGGCGCTCCAGCGCCTGCAGACCGAGGGGTGGGTGGATCTGCGGCCCGCACAGGGTGCGTTCGTCCACGAGCCCACCGACGAGGAGGTCGACCAACTGCTCGCGGTCCGCTGCCTGCTGGAAACGGAGTCGGCCCGGCTGGCGGCGCGGTCGGCGTCGCCCGAGTTGGTGAAACAGTTGCGCAAGGTGCTGCGCGAGGGCAAGGCGGCGCTGGCCGACGACGACATGGAGACGGTCGTCGCCGCCAACTCCGAACTGCACGGCCTGATCACCACGATGTCGGGCAACGCGGTGCTCGCCGAACTGATCGGCCTGGTCGAACGCCGGGTCCGCTGGTACTACCGACCGCTGGCCAAGGCGCGCGGCGCCACGTCGTGGAAGGAACACACCGAGTTGATCACGGCGATCGCGCACGGCGACGAGGAAGCGGCCGCGGACGTCATGCGCCGGCACACGGAGGCGACGCGGA
>DASZXM010000654.1:0-2141 GCA_035546415.1 Pseudonocardiaceae bacterium | reverse complement strand
CGTGCCGTCGGAGCTGCTCGCCGACTGCTTCGCGCTCGCGCTGCGCATCCGGGAACTGGACATGCGCGCGAGCCCGTACGACCTGAGTGCCCTCGGCTACCCGCCGGTGCCGATCGAAACGACAGCCGGTCGCGCGGAATACGCCCGTGCACAAGCGGAATTCGCCGAGGAGGCCGCGCCGCTGCGCACCGCGCTGATCGACGTGTGCGAGACGCTGCTCCGCCTGTAGACCGGGGGCGGATCGACACTGTCCTGTGTGGACACGGACGGGCGTTGGTCAGCGTCCGTTCGACGCGCCCCTGACCTCCACGCCGGGCAGGTCGGACAGGATCGCGGCCGCCGCCTTCAGCCCCGGCACGTCCAGGTCCGGCAGTTCCACCACCTGCAGCGCGGGCCACGGGCCGACCCGGGTCAGCTCGGCCAGCGCGCTCACCGGGTCCAGTTCGCGCACCACGAAGTGCCGCAGACCGGGCAGGTCCACCAGAGCGGCCACCTCCTCGGTGCGTGGCGCGCCCTTCATGCTCACGTACTCCAGCGTCGGCCACCGCTGCACGCCGACCAGCGACCGGCTACCCGGGTGGTTGTCCAGCACGAATTCCCGCAGTGCCAACGTGTCCGGCAACCGGTGCAGGCCGCCTGCCAGGTCGCCGTGCTGCACCGCCAGCCGGTCCAACCGCAGGTCGGCGAGGCTGTCCAGGTCCACCTTGTCCAAACGGTGCAGCGACAGGTCCCGCACGCCCGACGACGCCAGCGGGGACAGGTCGCGCAACCACCCGCACCGCAACAGTTCCAGCACCCGCAGGCTCTCGCTGGCCGCCAACGGCGACAGGTCCCGCACCACGTCGTTGGCCAGCAGTTCCAGCGTCCGCAGACTGGGAATCTCGGCGAGCGGGTCCAGCGGCGTGATGTCGCCGATCAGGCGCACGGCCGTCAGCCGCGCGAAGTGCTTGAGCGCCAACACCCGGTCCCAGCGCCGCACCGGCACCCGCAGGTCACCGAAGTCCACCTTGGCCAGCACGCCCCGGGCGTACTCGACCGGATCGGCCGACAGCCGCCATCCGGACAGCAACTCGTCGATCACCATCGAGTGGTTGGACGCGGCGAACGGCGCGATCTTCTCCCACGCGCCCTCGCCACCGATCCGGGCCGCGGTGTGCACGACCAGCGCGGCGTCGGTGTCGCTGAGCCCGTCCGGGCCGGGCAGCAGGTCCAGCACGAACTCGCCCGCCCTGGCCAGGGCATCCGCGTCGTCGAACGTGGCGGGCGGGATCAGCCTGCGCACGGCGTCCTGCACCCGGTCGCGCACGTGTTCCGGGTCGATCACCTGCACCTCGGCCAGGCACACCGCGGCCACCAGGTCCAGCCGGTCGGCCAGCCGGCCGTCTTTCTTCCGCGCCGCCGCGGCCTTGTCCAGCAGGCGCTGCAACAGGTCCGCGCGTTCCTTCGGCCGGGCGTGCGCCACGGCCATCACCACGACCTCGCGCCACGAGTCGCGGTGCGCGTGCTCCACGAGCAGCCCGAAGAAGCCCGCGTCGACGCACTCCCGGGCGGCCAGGTAGTCGCGGAACGTGCGGTGCACGAACTGGATCTCGTCCGGGTACGGCTCGCGCAGCAACCCGGTGCGCTCCAACGCCTGCTGCAGGATCTCCTCCGGCTCGACCCGCTGCGACCGCAGCCCCTGGATGGCGTGGCCGAACCGGGTGACCGCGTCCGCACGGGACAGGACGACCTCGCCGTTGACCACCATCGAATACGCGAACCGCTGTAGCAGGACGAACTGCTCCTCCTCGCTGTGCGGCCACGCACCGTCGGCGGTGATGCCGCGCTGCTCGTCCCACTGCACGAGCAGCAGTTTCAGTGCGGCGTCGAACAGGCCGCGCCGGTCACCGGGCAGCGTCATGTTCCGCTGCCGGTGCAGCGCGCAGATCAACCCGCACAGCAGCGGGCTGGACGCCAGCTTGCGCAGTTCCGGCCGGTTGGACAGGGTGTTGATCAGGGACTGCTCCGCCTCGGTCAGCCACGCGCGCTCGACGGCGTCGGCCTCCCGCAGCCGCGCGGCCGCGTGCCAGTGGCCGACGAAGTCGCGGATGCCGATGTCGGACAGCGGCAGCAGGTCGAACGTGGCGAACCCGTGCTCCTCC
>DASZXM010000653.1:0-6239 GCA_035546415.1 Pseudonocardiaceae bacterium | reverse complement strand
GTGGTGCGTGCCGGTTGACGTCCTTGTAGAGCAGGTAGCGGAACGGTCCCGGCCCGCCCGCGTAACAGGCCTGCGGGCAGAACGCCCGCAGCCACATGAAATCGCCCGCCTCGACCTCGACCCAGTCCCGGTTGAGCAGGTAGACGGCCTTGCCCTCCAGCACGTACAGGCCGTGCTCCATCACGTGCGTCTCCGGGAACGGGATCGCCGCGCCCGGCGAAAAGGTGACGATGTTGACGTGCATGTCGTGGCGCATGTCGGTGGTGTCCACGAACCGGGTCGTGGACCAGCGGCCCTCGGTGCCCGGCATCGGGACCGGCTCGACGTCGCGTTCGTTCGTCACGAACGGCTCGGGGACGTCGACGCCCTCGACCCGCCGGTACGCCTTGCGAATCCAGTGGAAGCGGGCCGCGTGCGGCTCGCCGTTGCGCAGCGTCCAGCCGGTGTCCGGCGGCAGGTACGCGTACCCGCCGGGGGTCAGCGTGTGGGCCGTGCCCTCGATGGTGAGCGTCACGGTGCCGTCGACGACGAACAGCACGGCCTCGGCGTCCGGGTCGGTCTCCGGCCGGTCGCTGCCGCCACCCCCGGCGACCTCCACGATGTACTGCGCGAACGTCTCGGCGAACCCGGACAGCGGCCGCGCGATCATCCACATCCGCATGCCGTCCCAGAACGGCAGGTGGCTGGTGACGATGTCGGTCATCGTGCGCCTGGGCAGCACCGCGTACGCCTCGGTGAACACGGCCCGGTCCGTGGTCAGTTCGGTCTGGGCGGGCAACCCGCCGCGCGGTGCGTAGTAGGTGGTCATGAGTTCAGTGGGGCGTGGACCGAGGTCGGCGCGCCGTCGGGTCCGTCGGCCAGTTCCTCGAACTCGACGACGTTGTCGATCTCCAGCCCCATCGACACGTTCGTGACCCGTTCCAGGACGACCTCGACGATCACCGGCACGCGGTACTCGACCAGCAGCTTCTTCGCCTCATCCAGCGCCGGCAGGATGCCGGCCGGCTCGGTGACCCGGATCGCCTTGCAGCCCAGTCCTTCGGCGACCTTGACGTGGTCGACTCCGTAGCCGTGCACCTCGGGCGCGTTGATGTTGTCGAACGAGAGCTGCACGCAGTAGTCCATGTCGAACGCGCGCTGCGCCTGGCGGATCAGCCCCAGGTAGGCGTTGTTCACCAGCACGTGGATGTAGGGGATGCTGAACTGCGCGCCGACGGCCAGCTCCTCGATGAGGAACTGGAAGTCGTAGTCGCCGGACAGCGCGACGACCGTGCTGTCCGGGTCCGCGACGGCGACCCCGAGCGCGGCGGGCACCGTCCAGCCCAGCGGGCCGGCCTGGCCCGCGTTGATCCAGTGCCGCGGCCGGTAGACGTGCAACAGTTGGGCCGCCTGGATCTGGGACAGGCCGATCGTGCTGACGTAGCGCACGTCCCTGTCGAACGCGCGGTTCATCTCCTGGTACACCCGCTGCGGCTTGATCGGCACGGCATCGAAGTCGGTGCGGCGCAACAGGGTCCGCTTGCGGTCCCGGCATTCCTGGGCCCAGGCGCCGCGGTCGGGCAGCGTGCGCTCCCGGGCTGCGAGCACGAACAGTTCCAGCGCCGCCTTCGCATCCGACACGATGCCGTAGTCCGGCGCGAACACCCGGCCGATCTGCGTCGGCTCGATGTCCACGTGCACGAACGTGCGACCCCGGGTGTACGTGTCGATGCCGCCGGTGTGCCGGTTGGCCCACCGGTTGCCGATGCCCAGCACGAAGTCGGCGGCCAGCATGGTCGCGTTGCCGTAGCGGTGCGAGGTTTGCAGGCCGACCATGCCGGCGTTCAGCTCGTGGTCGTCCGGGATCGTGCCCCAGCCCATCAGCGTGGGCACCACCGGCACGCCGGTCAGCTCGGCGAACTCGACGAGCAGGTCGGCGGCGTCGGCGTTGACGATCCCGCCGCCGGCCACGATCAACGGCCGCTCGGCGGCGACCAGCATGTCCAGCGCCTTGTCGATCTGCGCCCGCGTCGCCGCCGGCCGGTACACCGGCAGCGGCTGGTAGGTGTCCGGGTCGAACTCGATCTCCGCCTGCTGCACGTCGATCGGCAGGTCGATCAGGGCCGGCCCGGGCCGCCCGGAGCGCATCAGGTGGAACGCCTTGGCGAACGCGCCGGGCAGCTGTGCCGGTTCCAACACGGTCACCGCCATCTTGGTCAGCGGGCCCGCGATCGCCGCGATGTCGACGGCCTGGAAGTCCTCCTTGTGCAGCTTCGCCACCGGTGCCTGCCCGGTGATGCACAGGATCGGGATCGAGTCGGCGCTCGCCGAGTACAGGCCGGTGATCATGTCGGTGCCGGCCGGGCCGCTGGTACCGACGCAGACACCGATGTTGCCGGCCTTGGCGCGCGTGTAGCCCTCGGCCATGTGCGACGCGGCCTCGACGTGCCTGGCCAGCGTGTGGTGCAGCCCGCCGTTGCGGCGCATCGCGTCGTAGAACGGGTTGATCGCCGCACCGGGCAGACCGAAGACGTGCGTCACGCCCTCTTTCTTCAGGATCTCCACTGCGGCCTGTGCCGCGGTCATGCGTGCCACGTCGTCACCCGTCCGTCTCTGTGATCGGTCGGCCGGCCAGTCGTTCCACGCCGCGCAGCAGCGCCGAGTGGTCGAGGCCGCCGTCACCGTTGGCCCTGGCCGATGCCATCAGCTGCGCGACGACCGCCCCGACCGGCAGGACGACGCCCGCCTCCCGGGCCGCGGCCGTGACGATGCCCATGTCCTTGTGGTGCAGGTCGATCCGGAAGCCGGGAGCGAAGGAGCGGTCGAGCATGGCGGCACGCTTCTGGTCGAGCACCGTCGAACCGGCCAGCCCACCGGCGAGCACGTCGAGTGCGGCCGTCGTGTCGACGCCGTACGCCTCCAGGAACACCAGGGCCTCGGCGAGCACCTGGATGTGCGTGCCGACGATCAGCTGGTTGGCGGCCTTGACGGTCTGCCCGGCGCCGTTCGGTCCGACGTGGACGATCGTCCGGCCGACGGCGTCGAACACCGGTCGGGCGGCGGCGAAGTCGGCGGCGTCACCACCGACCATGATGGACAGTGCGGCGTTCTTCGCACCTGCCTCGCCGCCGGACACCGGCGCGTCCACCGGTCGGAAGCCCCGGTCCCGTGCCGTGGCGGCCAGTTCGGCCGTGACGTCCGGCCGGATGCTGGAGAAGTCGATGACCAGCGTGCCCGGCTTGGCGGCGTCGAACACCCCGCCGGTGCCGGTCAGCACCTCCTGGACGTCGGGGGAGTCGGGCACCATCACCGCGACGATCTCGGCGTCCGCGACCGCGTCGGCGATCGAGTCGGCCCGCCTGCCGCCCGCCGCGACGAGCGGTCCGCTGCGATCACGGTGCTTGTTGTAGCCGGCCACGTGGTAGCCGGCCCGCTGGAGGTGCACGGCCATCGGGCTGCCCATGATGCCCAGGCCGATGAAGGCGACGTTCGCCATGGTCGAAGAACTCCCTCTAGTGCTCGGCGGCGCGGCGGTCCCGCGCCAGCCACGCGAGGCTGGTTTCGATGTCGGTGGTCGGCTGGTACTCCAGGCCCACCCAGCCGCGATAGCCGAGGGCCGCCAGGTCGGCCAGGTGCCGGTCGATGTCCAGCGATCCGGATCCGGGTTCGCCACGCCCCGGGTGGTCGGCGATCTGCACGTGCCCGGTGACCGCGGTGTGCCGGCTGATCGCGGCGTCGACGTCGGCACCGTTGTTCGCCAGGTGGAACAGGTCCATCAGGAACGCGACGTTCGGGTGCCCGTCGGTGCGGACCGTCTCGACGACCCGGACGGCGTCGTCGGCGGTGCGCAGCGGGTACGGCTTGGGCCCGCTGACCGCCTCCACCAGCACAGTCGCACCGATCCGGGCGGCGGCAGCGGCGGCCAGCCCCAGGTTCTCCCGACCCAGCGCGTCCTGCGCCGCCGGGTCGGCGTCGGCGACACGGTTGCCGTAGAGGGCGTTGAAAGCCACGACTCCCAGGCGCTCGCCGATACCGGTGGCGACGGCGACGTTGTCCCGGAACTGCTGGGAGCGCTTCGGGATCGACAGCACGCCGCAGTCCGGCCCTGCCAGATCACCGGCGAAGAAGTTCAATCCGACCAGTCGCACGCCCGCGTCCCGGATCGCGCGCACGAACGCGTCGACGTCGGCGTCGGCCGGCACCGGCTGCTCCGGCCACGGCCACCAGAACTCGACAGCGTCGAACCCGGCGGCCCGCGCGGCGGCGGGCCGCTCCAGCAGCGGCAGTTCGGTGAACAGCATCGAGCAGTTGACGAGATATCGCACAGCATCGCTCCGGAAGGCAGGCGCGCTCGGACGGAGTCCGGCAGGCGGGCGCGCTCAGGTGAAGGACGGCACGGCGAGCCACGCGTCGCCGGCGTCGGGCGCGTCGTCCCGTGTCACGGTGGCCTCGATCAGGCCGTACGGCCGGTCGGCCGCGATGAACACCTCGCCGTCGTTGGCCACACCGAACGGCGACAGGTCGACCAGGAAGTGGTGCTTGTTGGGCGCGGCGAACCGGATCTCGGCCACCTGCTCGTTCGTCTCCAGCACCGTGCGGCCCATGGCGTACAGGGTTTCCTGCAACGCCCGGCTGTAGGTGTTCGCGAACGCCTCCAACAGCGTCGCGGTGATCGTCTCGTAGGACTTGTTCCAGTCGACGCCGCCGCTGCCGGTGTGCCGCCAGCGGGCGATCAGCGACGTGGCGAGGATGCGGTCGTCGGTCTCCGGCAACGTGGTGTAGCGGTCCTTGCGGAAGCCCGTGAACTCCGAGCCGGTCGACTTGAGCAGCACGAGGTCCCGCAACCCCGACACCACCCACACCCGGCGCTCGCCACCGCGGCCGGCGACGGTGACCACGGCCGTGCGCACGGCACCGCCGCGCCGGACGAAGGCGTGGTCGTGACCTGCCGGTCCGACCGGGATGCGGTCCCACGCGTACTGCTCGACCCGGATCTGCGCACTGTCGGCCTTCGGTGCCGCGTCCAGGAAGCGGGCACCCAGCGCGATCGCGTAGTCCTCGGGGGACGTGATCCCGTGCTCCTTGGCGTAGGCGAACGCGGTGTTCTTCTGCGTGTCCGTGGGCAGAACGTCGGCCTGGTCGCCCGCGGTGTGCGCGGCGGTGAAGTCGCCGCGCAGCGAGGTCGACACGTTCAGGTCGACGATCTCGTGCCGGGCCGTGTCGCGGTAGATCCGCACGACACGGTTCTCCGCCTTGCCGTACTGGTTCGCACCGAGAGAGATACCCATCGGGGTGCTCCTTGCGGTTTGTTCGATTTGTTCTTCCCGCTTTCCGTGGAGCGGAAACTCACTACCGAACAGTGGAATGATAACGGCGGCTGCGCGCGTGCGTCAACGCTCCGTGGCTGGCTGGCACCCACCCTGGAGATCGACCCTGCTCGCCGAACGGGGCAGCCTCACGGTCGGCGAACTGGCAGCCGAGTTTCCGGAGCCGGTCGCCTCCGGCATCTCCAAGCACCTGATGACGCCGCGCGCGGCCGACCTGGTCGTGGCGCGCCGTGCCCCGGAACGGACGTGGGTGCTGCTCACCCCACCGGTGGTTGGCAGCGCGGGCACCAGACCGTGCCCCGGCCCGCTCGCCTGCCGTGCGCGAGGCGGGTGTGGCAGCGGGGGCACGCCCCGTCGGGCTCGTCGCGGACCCGGGTGAGCCAGCCGCGCGGGCCGGGCACGCGGCCGTGGCGCACCGCCGTGCGCAGCGTGCGCCGCATCGCCGCGTGCAGGTCGCGCAGGTGCGTCGCGTCCAGACCGGCGAGCGGGCGCGCCGGGTCGAGCCGGGCCCGCCAGCAGATCTCGTCGACGAGCAGGTTGCCCAGGCCGGCGATCACGCTCTGGTCCAGCAGTGCCGACTTGAGCCGTCCACGCCTGGCGCGCAGGGCGGCGGCGAAGTCCGCCGGTCCCACGGTCAGCGCGTCCGGTCCCTGGTCGCCGATGATCCGTTCGACCGCCTCGTCGTCCGTGGCCAGCCACACGCCGCGCAGCTTCCGCTGGTCGGCGTAGCGCAGCTCGCCGCGGTCCAGGTGGATGACGAGACGGTCGAACCGGTCGGCGGTCGACGTGCACGCGACGTGTCCGGTCATCCCGCTGTGAATGAGCAGCGTCGGCCCGCCGGTGGGCAGGAGGAGCCACTTGCCGACCCGGCCGGGAGCGGCGAAGCGCCTGCCCTTGAGCGCACGGCCCAGCGACGCGGGCGTGCTGTTGCGC
>DASZXM010000652.1:0-10201 GCA_035546415.1 Pseudonocardiaceae bacterium | reverse complement strand
GAGCTGGACCACCACACGTTCCGCCGCTACGTGAGCGTCGACGGCGGCATGAGCGACAACATCCGCACCGCCCTGTACGACGCGCTGTACGACTGCCGGCTGGTGTCCCGGGACGTCGAGCCGGACACCGACGCCGTGCTGTCCCGGGTGGTCGGGAAGCACTGCGAGAGCGGCGACGTGGTCGTCCGGGACTGCTGGCTGCCCGGTGACATCGCGCCCGGCGACCTGATCGCCGTTGCCGCGACCGGCGCCTACTGCTACGCGATGGCCAACGGCTACAACCGGCTGCCCCGGCCGGCCGTGGTCGCCGTGCGCGACGGCGAGGCGCGGGTGCTGCTGCGCCGGGAGACCGAGCAGGACCTCTTCCGGCTGGAGGAATCGTTGTGACGGCCGGAAAACCGATCAAGGTCGCGCTGCTGGGTTGCGGCACCGTCGGCACGCAGGTGGTGCGGCTGTTGCGCGACCAGGCCGACGACCTGACCGCGCGGGTCGGCGCTCCGGTGGAGATCACCGGCATCGCGGTCCGCAGGCCCAACAAGCACCCCGAGGTGCCCGAGGACCTGCTCACCACCGACGGCACCGCCCTGGTCACCGGGGACGCGGACGTCGTCGTCGAGGTGATCGGCGGCATCGAACCGGCGCGCACACTGCTGCTGGCGGCGTTGCGGGCCGGCAAGTCGGTCGTCACCGCGAACAAGGCACTGCTGGCCGAACACGGCGGCGAGCTGTTCGAGGCGGCCGACGGCAGCGGCGCCGACCTGTACTTCGAGGCCGCCGTGGCCGGGGCGATCCCGCTGCTGCGGCCGCTGCGCGAGTCCCTGGCCGGCGACCGGATCACCCGGGTCACCGGCATCGTGAACGGCACCACGAACTACATCCTGTCCGCGATGGACTCCACCGGCGCCGCCTACGGCGAGACGCTGGACGAAGCCAGCAGGCTGGGCTACGCCGAGGCCGACCCGACGGCCGACGTCGACGGGTTCGACGCGGCCGCGAAGGCGGCGATCCTGGCGTCGCTGGCGTTCCACACCAGGGTCACGGCCGCCGACGTGCACCGCGAGGGCATCGCGTCGGTCAGCGCGGCGGACGTCGCGGCGGCGAAGATCCTGGGCCGCACCGTGAAGCTGCTCGCGCTGTGCGAGCGGGTCACCGAGGCCGACGGCACCGAGTCGGTCGCCGTGCGGGTGCACCCGGCGATGATCCCGCGCTCGCACCCGCTGGCCGGCGTCGGCGAGGCGTTCAACGCCGTGTTCGTCGAGGCCGACGCCGCCGGGCAGTTGATGTTCTACGGCCAGGGTGCCGGCGGCGCGCCGACCGCCAGCGCCGTGCTGGGGGACCTGGTTGCCGTGGCGCGCAACAGGATCGCCGGCGGACGAGGGCCCAGGGAGTCGGCGTACGCGGCGCTGCCGGTGCGACCGATGGGCCAGACACCGACGCGCTACCACATCAGCCTGGACGTCGCCGACCGCGCGGGCGTACTGGCCCAGGTGGCGGCCGTGTTCGCCGAGCACGACGTGAGCATCGCCGCTGTCCGGCAGGAGGGCCGCACCGTGGACGCGAGCCTGGTGGTCGTCACGCACGCGGCGCCGGACGCCGCGCTGCGCTCCACGGTGGACAAGATCGCCGGGCTCCCGGTGGTCCGGGATGTGGTCAGCGTCATGCGGGTGGAAGGTGAGTCACCATGAGTTGGCCGGGTGTTATCGAGGCTTATCGCGACCGGATACCGGTGCCGGACGGGGCGCGGATCATCACGCTGCACGAGGGCGGCACGCCGCTGGTCGAGGCGCCGAGGCTGTCCGAACTGACCGGCAGCCGGGTGCTGTTGAAGGTCGAGGGCGCCAATCCGACGGGGTCGTTCAAGGACCGCGGCCTCACCGTCGCCGTCACGCACGCGGTCGCCGCCGGTGCCCGTGCCGTGATCTGCGCGTCCACCGGCAACACGTCCGCGTCGGCGGCCGCTTACGCCGCCCGTGCCGGCCTGACCAGCGCCGTTCTGGTGCCCAGCGGCAAGATCGCGCTGGGCAAGCTCGCCCAGGCCGTCGCGTACGGGGCGCGCATCCTGCAGGTCGACGGCAATTTCGACGACTGCCTGGAACTGGCCCGCAAGACGGCGGCCGAGTACCCGATCACGCTGGTCAACTCGGTGAACCCGGTGCGGATCGACGGCCAGAAGACCGCGGCGTTCGAGATCTGCGACACACTCGGCCGGGCCCCTGACGTGCACGTGCTGCCGGTCGGCAACGCCGGCAACATCACCGCGTACTGGAAGGGCTACCGCGAGTACCACGCCGACGGCGTGATTTCCGCCACGCCGCGCATGTTCGGCATCCAGGCGGCCGGGGCGGCACCGCTGGTGCACGGTCGGCCCGTCACGCGGCCGGAGACGATCGCCACGGCCATTCGGATCGGGAATCCGGCGTCCTGGGCCGGCGCGGTCACCGCACGGGACGAGTCCGGCGGCCTGTTCGAGGCCGTCCCGGACGACGCGATCCTGCACGCCTACCGGCTGCTCGCGGCCGAGGAGGGCGTGTTCGTCGAACCGGCGTCCGCGGCCAGCGTCGCCGGGCTGCTGGTCACGGCGGGCGATGGGCGGTTGCCGACGGGCTCGCTGGTCGTGTGCACCGTCACCGGCCACGGCCTGAAGGACCCGGGCACCGCGCTGGACGGCCTGCTGGAGATCGAACCCCTCGCCGTGGACCCGCAGGCCGTGGCGCACGCGCTGGAACTGGTGTGATCGAGCGGCACGCGCACCCGCGGGCGGGCAACCAGGTGCGGTCCGCGGTCCGGGTACGGGTGCCGGCGTCGACGGCGAACCTCGGCTCCGGCTTCGACGCGCTCGGCATGGCGCTCGCCCTGTACGACACCGTCGAGGTGCGGGTCGCCGACACCGGCCTTGTGGTGAACGCCACGGGGCAGGGTGCCGACACGGTCCCGACGGACGAGACACACCTCGTGGTGTGCGCGCTGCGCGCCGCGTGCGACCGCCTCGACCTGCGGCTGCCCGGACTGGTACTGAACTGTGACAATGCCGTGCCCCACGCCCGTGGGCTCGGCTCGTCCGCGGCCGCCGTGGTGGCCGGTGTCGCGGCGGCCTACGGCTTGGCCGGGCGTGCCGTGGACGTGTCCGCTCTGCAAATTGCCGCTGAATTCGAGGGGCACGCCGACAACGCGGCTGCCAGCCTGTACGGCGGTCTGGTCGTCGCGTGGCGCGACGGCGACCGGTACAGCGCCGTCCGGCTGGAGCCGCATCCGAGCCTGCGGCCGGTCGCGCTGGTCCCCGCCGAACAGTCCGCGACCAAGGTGACCAGGGGTTTGTTGCCCGACAAGGTGCCGCACGCGGATGCCGCGTTCGCCGCCGGCCGGTCCGCGCTGGCCGTGCACGCGATCACCGCGGCGCCCGAACTGCTGCTCGCCGCCACCGAGGACCGCCTGCACCAGGGCTACCGGCAGCCCGCGTGGCCGGCCACCGCCCGCCTGGTGGACACCTTGCGCGCCGCCGGTATACCTGCCACGGTGTCCGGTGCCGGCCCCACGGTGCTGGCGCTCACGACGGACGGACGGCTGCCCGACGATCTCGACACGGCCGGATTTTCCGTACTACCACTGGACATTGATCGCGCCGGGGTGGTTGTCGAAGCACTGGACTGAACCTGGGCGCGGGAAGAAACAGGCGGACCCGGATGTTCTCATTGTCGCGGCACGCCGGCCCGGTTGTTGCACGCGAGCAAGGTGGCGTCTACGCTCGAAGCAGATCAGTCACCGCGCGCACGGACGCCGGTGCAGCTCCCAGGTGCAATGCAAGTGGGTTGGTGCAGGCCCTGGGTCGCACTCCTGCTGAAAGGTGGCCCCGCTGGACGGCGGAGGTCGGCATTGGCGGGTACCCGAAGCCGTGGTGACCGAGCAGTTCATTGTCGGCGGTCTTTTTCGTTCATAGGAGTGAAGTCAGGCCGGCCCGCAGTGGGCGATGTGTCGGTCCGCGTTCCGTCGGCCGGCAGGTCCGCTGGTCCACGTAGGAGGCGTGGACCGGTCAGGAAGGACATGTGTGAGCAACACCGATCTGCTGAGCAGCGACGCCGCAACGGCGGCCTCGACTGCCGCATCCTCTGGTTCTGATTCGCACGCCGGTGCCAACGGCACCGCGCCGCGCAAGCGTGCCGGCCTGTCCGGCATGGTGCTCGCCGAGCTGCGTGAGCTGGCCAGCGAGCTGGGGCTCCGCGGCACCGCGGGTATGCGCAAGGGCGACCTGATCGCCGCCATCAAGGAGCGGCAGGCGGCGGGTGGCTCCGGCCGCACCAACGGCCGCACCGCCCCGGTGAAAAGCGACCAGACCGAGCTTCCGGTGTCGACCCCGGCCAAGGCGACGACTGCGAAGCCGGACGCGGGCGAGCGGTCCGAGACCCGCGAGACCCGCGACGGCGACGAGGCGGGTCCGTCCCGCAACCGCAGGCGGCGCGCCGCGTCCCGCCCGGCCGGCAGCCCCGACGGCGGTGGCCAGCGTGACGGCGGCCAGCGTGACGGTGGCCAGCGTGACGGCGGCGAGTCGGTGCAGGCCACGCAGACCCGGGACGACGCCCAGGGACAGGGCGAGCGTCCGGAGCGGGCGCAGGGCGACCGGCAGGCCGACCGGTCCGGTGGCCGTACCGAGCGCGGTGACCGCCAGCAGGGTGACCGGGGCGACCGCCCGGCCAACCGGCCCGGCAGCACCGCCACCGACGATGACGACGAGCGCGGTGGCCGGCGTGGCCGCCGGTTCCGGGACCGCAGGCGCGGCCGGGGCCGGGGCGACGGCGACGGTGGCCGCGGTGGCGGCGGTGGCGACACGGAGATCCGCGAGGACGACGTGCTGCTGCCCGTCGGGGGCATCCTCGACGTCCTGGACAACTACGCGTTCGTCCGCACGTCCGGCTACCTGGCCGGCCCGAACGACGTCTACGTGTCGTTGTCCCTGGTCCGCCGGTACGGGCTGCGCCGCGGTGACGCCGTCACCGGCGTGGTGCGCCAGCCGCGCGACGGCGAGCAGCAGCGGCAGAAGTTCAACCCGCTGGTCCGCGTCGACAAGATCAACGGCATGGACCCCGACCAGGTCAAGGACCGGCCGGAGTTCACCAAGCTGACGCCGCTGTACCCGAACGAGCGGCTGCGCCTGGAGACCGAGCCGCACGTGCTCACCACCCGCGTCATCGACCTGGTGATGCCGGTCGGCAAGGGCCAGCGTGCGCTGATCGTGTCGCCGCCGAAGGCCGGCAAGACGATGGTGCTGCAGTCGATCGCGAACGCGATCACGGCCAACAACCCGGAGTGCCACCTGATGGTGGTGCTGGTGGACGAGCGGCCGGAAGAGGTCACCGACATGCAGCGGTCGGTGCGCGGTGAGGTCATCGCGTCCACGTTCGACCGCCCGCCGTCGGACCACACCAGCGTCGCGGAGCTGTCCATCGAGCGCGCGAAGCGGCTGGTGGAGATGGGCCACGACGTCGTCGTGCTGCTCGACTCGATCACCCGGCTGGGCCGTGCGTACAACCTGGCGGCGCCCGCGTCCGGCCGCATCCTGTCCGGTGGTGTCGACTCGACGGCGCTGTTCCCGCCCAAGCGGTTCCTGGGCGCGGCGCGCAACATCGAGAAGGGCGGCTCGCTGACCATCTTCGCCACGGCGCTGGTGGAGACCGGGTCGACGGGTGACACGGTGATCTTCGAGGAGTTCAAGGGCACCGGCAACGCCGAGCTGAAGCTGGACCGCAAGATCGCCGACAAGCGGGTCTTCCCGGCCGTCGACGTCGACCAGTCCAGCACGCGGAAGGAAGAGCTGCTGCTGTCCCCGGACGAGCTGGCCGTGACGCACAAGCTGCGCCGCGTGCTGCACGCGCTGGACACGCAGCAGGCGATCGACCTCCTGCTGGACCGGCTGCGCAAGAGCCGCACCAACATCGAGTTCCTGATGCAGGTCGCCAAGACCACTCCGGGCGCGGAGGACTGAGCCCAGGAATAGGCCCGTGGCCAGGCGCGTTACACGGATCGTCAGCGCGTCTGGCACACTGTCCAGTCGAAATCCGGCTCCGGTTCACCCCGATTCGACAACGGGGACCCGGCGGCCACCAGGAGAGGACGACGAAGTGAAGACCGGTATCCACCCCGAGTACGTGACCACCGAGGTCACCTGCAGCTGCGGGAACCAGTTCACCACGCGCAGCACCAAGGCGAACGGCTCGATCCACGTCGAGGTCTGCTCGAACTGTCACCCGTTCTACACCGGAAAGCAGAAGATCCTGGACACCGGTGGCCGGGTCGCGCGCTTCGAGGCGCGCTACGGCAAGCGCAAGAAGTAAGCCCGACAGCGGCGCCCGTCCTGGTACCCCCGGGTACCGGCGGGCGCCGTTGGCATGTCCGTCGGTTGGTGTCGCAAGGTGAGGAGTCGCGGTGACGAAGCCGGTGCCTGAGGTGCTCGGCGCGCTGGTGGCCGAGCACGCCGATCTGGAACGGCGGTTGGCCGACCCGGCCGTGCACGGCGACCGGGTGCTGGCGCGCAAGCTCTCCCGCCGGTTCGCCGAGCTGGGCCCCGTGGTGCGGGCCATCCGGGAGATCGACGAGACCCGCGACGACCTCGCCGCGGCCCGCGAGCTGGCCGCCGACGACGACACGTTCGCCGTGGAGGCGGACATGCTGGCGCGACGGCTGCCGCAGCTGGAGGCGCGGCTGACCGAGCTGTTGCTGCCGCGTGACCCGCACGACGGTTCGGATGTCGTGCTGGAGGTCAAGTCCGGTGAGGGCGGCGAGGAGAGCGCGCTGTTCGCGGGCGACCTGCTGCGCATGTACCTGCGGTACGCCGAGCGGCACGGCTGGCGGACCGAGGTGCTGGACAGCACACCGTCCGAGCTGGGCGGCTACAAGGACGTGACGGTCGCCGTGAAGGGCAGGGGCAGCGAACCGGACGGCGTGTGGTCGCGGCTGAAGTTCGAGGGCGGCGTGCACCGCGTGCAGCGGGTGCCGGTGACGGAGTCGCAGGGCCGCGTGCACACGTCCGCGGCGGGCGTCCTGGTGTACCCGGAACCGGAGGACGTCGAGGTCGACATCGACGAGAAGGACCTGCGGATCGACGTGTTCCGCTCGTCCGGCCACGGCGGGCAGAGCGTCAACACGACCGACTCGGCGGTGCGCATCACGCACCTGCCGACCGGGATCGTGGTGTCCTGCCAGAACGAGCGCAGCCAGCTGCAGAACAAGACCCGCGCCATGCACGTGCTGCGCGCCCGGTTGCAGGCGCTGGCCGAGGAGACGGCGGCGGCGCAGGCGTCCCAGGCGCGGCGCAGCCAGGTGCGGACGGTGGACCGCTCGGAGCGGATCCGCACGTACAACTTCCCGGAGAACCGGATCGCCGACCACCGCGTCAACTACAAGGCGTACAACCTGGACCAGGTGCTGGACGGTGAGCTGGACGCCGTTCTGGACGCACTTGCCGACGCGGACCGGGCGGAACGCATGGCAGCGGCCACGGAGTGAGAAACTGCACCGCGAGCACGTGAGCGAGGAGGGCCCGTTGACCAGACAGCGGCAGCCGTTGCGGCTGGCGATCCTGGAGGCCGAACGCGTCCTCGCCGCCGCGGGCGTCGAGTCGCCGCGGGTGGACGCCGAGCTGATCGCGGCGCACGTGCTGGGCGTGGAACGCGGCAGGCTGCCGATGGTGCCGCTGGTCGACCCGCCGGTGGTGGACGCGATCGGCCAGCTGGTCGGGCAGCGTGCCAAGCACGTCCCGTTGCAGCACCTGACCGGGTGGGCCGCGATGGGCCCGATCACGGTCGGCGTCGGCCCGGGTGTCTTCGTGCCGCGGCCGGAGACCGAACTGCTGCTGGAGTGGGGGCTGGCACAGATCAAGGACGTCGCCGACCCGGTCGTCGTGGACCTGTGCACCGGTTCCGGCGCGCTGGCGCTGGCGGTCGCGCACCTGCGGCGGGACGCGACGGTGCACGCGGTCGAGTGTGACCCGGTCGCGCTGGCCTGGGCCCGGCAGAACGCCGAGGTCCGGGCGCAGTCCGAGGACCAGCCGATCCGGCTGTACGCGGGCGACGTCACCGATCAGGGCCTGTTCAGCGACCTGGACGGCACGGTGCACCTGGTGCTGTGCAACCCGCCGTACGTCCCGGAGGGCACGATCGTGCCCCCGGAGGTCGCCGACCACGATCCGCACGACGCGGTGTTCGCGGGCGCGGACGGACTGGCCGTCATCCGGCACGTCGTGGCCCTCGCCGCCCGGCTGCTGGCCAAGGGTGGCGCGCTCGCCATCGAACACGACTCCCGCCACCAGGACGCCGTCCTGGACCTGCTGGCCACCCGCAAGGTGCTCACCGAGACGGCGGGTCACCGGGATCTGGCCGACCGGCCACGGTTCGTGACGGCCCGGCGCGGCACCGGCACCGAGTAGCGCGACGCGGGACTCGGCACCGACCGGTGTCGGTCGGTCACCGCGATCTCCCGGACCGGCCACGGTTGGTGACCGGCCGGTCCGGCACAGGGACCGGATGAGCCTCGACCGTGCGACATGGCAGGATCGTTACGTGGCCACGGTTTACGACTGTAGTCGGCGGGACGAACGCGAGGCCGGTCTCGCGGCCGCCGCCGGCACGATCCGGTCCTCCCGGCTGGTGGTGTTCCCGACCGACACCGTCTACGGCGTCGGCTGTGACGCGTTCGACGCGCTGGCCGTGAAGTCGCTGCTGGACGCGAAGGGCCGGGGCCGGAACACGCCGCTGTCCGTGCTGGTCGGCTCGTGGTCCACCGTGGACGGTCTGGTGCTGTCCGTGCCCCAGCGGGCCAGGGACCTGATCGAGGCGTTCTGGCCGGGTGGCCTGTCGATCGTGCTGTCGCACGCGCCGTCGCTGGCGTGGGACCTCGGTGACACGCGGGGCACCGTGATGGTCCGCATGCCGCTGCACCCCGTCGCGCTGGAGTTGCTGCGCGAGATCGGGCCGATGGCCCAGTCCGGAGCGTCCATCGCGGGGCAGCAGGCCGCGACGACCGTCGCCGAGGCCCGGTCGCAGCTGGGCGAGTCCGTCGCCGTCTACCTGGACGGCGGCCCGTCGTCGAACACGGTGCCCTCGTCCATCGTCGACCTCACCGGCGACACCCCGAAGATGCTCCGGGAGGGCGCCGTGAGCCGGGCCGACGTCTCCGAAGTCCTCGGCGTCGCGGTCTGACGCCGTGGGCCCGTTCTCCGATGCCACACCGGCCGGCCTTCCGGTCCGGGAATACCTGCTGGTCTGCCTCACCGCCGCCGCCGTCACGTTTCTGCTGACCGGGCTGGTGCGGAAGTTCGCGTTCCGCGTCGGCGGCGTCGCCGTGCCGCGCGCCCGGGACGTGCACGCCATCGTGATGCCCCGGATGGGCGGCCTGGCCATGTACGGCGGCGTCGTCGGCGGCATGCTGCTGGCCCACCAGCTGCCGGTGCTGCGCCGGGCGTTCACGTACTCGCTGGACCCGTACGCCGTGCTCATCGGCGGCGGCGTGATCGTGCTCGTCGGCGCGCTGGACGACCGGTTCGAACTGGACTCGCTGACCAAACTGGCCGGACAGATCACGTCCGCGGGGCTGCTGGTGCTGCTGGGTCTGCAGTGGGTGGAGTTCTGGGTGCCGTGGGGCGGCCAGGGCGGCGGCCTGGGTTCGGTGCTGGTGCTGGACCAGAACGAGGGCGGCCTGCTGACCGTGCTGCTGGTCGTCACCATGGTCAACGCGATGAACTTCGTCGACGGACTGGACGGCCTGGCCGCCGGGATCGGGCTGATCGCCGCGTCGGCGACGTGTGCGTTCTCCCTGGGGCTGCTGGACAACTCGCACGGCAACGTCACCAACTACCCGCCCGCCCTGATCGGCGCCGCGCTGGCGGGCGCGTGCCTGGGCTTCCTGCCGCACAATTTCAACCCGGCCCGGATCTTCATGGGCGACTCGGGTTCCATGCTGATCGGGATGATGCTGGCGGCGGCCAGCACGTCCGCGTCCGGCCGCATCCAGTACGCCAACTACGGCGCGAAGGACGCGATCGCCCTGCTGTCCCCGCTGCTGGTCGTGGCCGCCGTGCTGTTCGTGCCGCTGCTGGACCTGCTGATGGCCATCGTCCGGCGCACGCTGCGCGGCGAGAGCCCGGCCGCGCCGGACAAGATGCACCTGCACCACCGGATGCTGGACATCGGGCACTCGCACCGCAGGGCCGTGCTGT
>DASZXM010000651.1:0-5250 GCA_035546415.1 Pseudonocardiaceae bacterium | reverse complement strand
TTCAGCGCCCGACGGTGGCCTTCGCACCCGGCCAGTCACCGCGTCGCACCAGCAACAGGACCAGGGCCGCGATGTTCCACGCGTCGTCCACGCCGCTGTGGTGCCGCCCCTCCAGCGGCAGGCCGGCGATGTCCAGCGCCTGGGCCATGCCGGGTCGGCGCCGCAGCCCGAACGCCGTCGTGAACACGGCCTTCGCGTTGGTGTGCCGGTCGGCGAACGGATAGTCGACGCCGGACGCGTCGCACTGGCGCTGGAACTGCTTGCGGTCGTAGTCGCCCCAACTGGCCCAGCCGCGCTCGCCCGCGGAGTGTTCGTCGCGCAGCAGCCGGCACGCCTCGCCGAACTCCACTCCACCATCCACTTCGGACTGGGTCAGGCCGGTCAGCTCGGTGCAGAACTCGCTCACCGTCGACCGCGCCGGTCGCACCAGCACGCGGCGCCGGCCGACCCGTTCGCCGGCCACGACGTCCACGACCGTCAGGCCGATCTCGACGATCTCGCTGACCTGGCCGTCGGGTGGCGTGTCGACCCAGCACGTGGCCTCCACGTCCACGACGTTCAGCAGCCGCGCGCCGTCACCCATGTGCCGAGGCTACGGTCGCGCACCGGGCGCCGCGACCGATTATGGAGGCCTGCCTCCAGTCGATCCGGAGGCCGACGGCGATGTGGGCGGACCCGGGCCGATGGGACCATCGACCGGTGATGGTGATGCGGGTCGTGGCCGTCGCCGGCGCGCTGGGGGTCGCCGGCGCCTGCGTGGGGAACGCGTCGGGCATCGGGGTCGTGCTCACCGTGGCGCTCCCGGTCTACCTCGCCGGGCTGGGCTGTCCGAGGCGCTCAACCAACGTCCTCAAACACGCCGCGGCGGGGCAGGCCGCCGTCCGGCACGCGCACGACGGACCGTGGCTGCGGGTGGGGTCACCGACGACGGCGTCGGTTTCGCCGCCCCGGACACCCGGTTGACCGGCCTGCGGGACCGGGTGGACGCGGCGGGCGGTGCGCTGCGGGTCCTCAGCGCACCCGGTCGGGGCACTACCATCCAGGCATGGCTACCCGCCCGCCCGGCGACCGATGACTGACCGCCTGAGCGTGGTGATCGCCGAGGACCACTACCTGGTCCGCGAGGGCACCCGGCGGTTGCTGGCCGACTCCGGCACCGTCGACGTCCTGGCGGCCGTGGGCACGGCGGGTGAACTGCTCGACGCGGTGGACCGGCTGCGTCCGGACACCGTGATCACCGACATCCGCATGCCGCCCGCGCAGCACACCGAAGGCATCGACGCGGCCCATCGCATCCACGCCCGCCATCCGGAGATCGGCGTCGTCGTGTTGTCCCACCACGCCATCGACCCGCGCATCGTGGAGGTCCTGTTGCACAGCGACACGAACTCCCCGCTGCGGTCACTGACCCCCAGGGAGCTGGAAGTCCTGCGGCACATGGCGAGCGGGAAGACGAACCGGGTGATCGCGCGGGAGCTGGCGCTGTCCGAGTCGACGGTCGAGAAACATGTCAACGCGACGTTCGCCAAGCTCGGTCTCACGGCCGAGCCGGAGCTGCACCACCGGGTTGCCGCGGTGCTCGCGTACTTCCGGCATGACCCGACGATCCAGCGGTCGACCTGAGGTCGACTTGACGGCGGCCGGCCGATCGGTTCCGATGGTGGCGTGCAGACCTGGGACGCCATCACCGCACGTCGCAACGTGCGCGCCTACACCGACCAGCCGATCCCCGCGGCCCACCTGGACCAGATCCTGGAAGCCGGCCGCCGGGCGCCGTCGTCGAAGAACACCCAGCCGTGGGACTTCGTGGTGGTGACCGACCGCGCGCGGCTCCAGGAACTGGCCACGGTGTGGCAGGGCGCCGGCCACGTGGCGCACTCGGTGGCCACGATCGCCCTGGTCGCCCCGATCGCGGAGACCCCGCCGCAGCGCGTCGAGTACGACCTGGGCCAGGCCACGATGAACATCATGCTGGCAGCCGCCGACCTGGGCGTCGGCAGCGGCCACACGGCAGTGGCCGACCAGGACAAGGCCCGCGCCCTGCTGGGCTTCCCGGCCGACCGTCGCTGTGCCTACCTGATCGCCCTGGGCTACCCGGCCGACCGGCCGCTGGCCCCGATCCGCAACCCGAGCCGGCGGCCGTTCGACGAGGTGGTGCACCGCGAGCGGTGGTGACCGAACACCGGCTCGGCTACCAGCTGGTCACGGACTCCAGTCGTGCCACCACCGGCAGGCCCGCCGCGCGCCACGCCGTGAAACCACCGGTCACGTCGTTGACGTCGGTCAGCCCCAGCTGGCACCGCAGTTGGTACGCGGCCAGGCTGGACGTGTACCCCTCGTTGCACAGCAGGATGATCTCCTGGTCCCGGTCGTCGGGCCGGAGTTCCTTGATGCGCCACGGACCGGTGACGTCCATCCGCCACTCCAGCACGTGCCGGGACACGGCGACCGCGCCGGGGATCTCCCCGTTGCGCCACCGGAACTCGATCGGCCGCAAATCGACGAGGATGGCGCCGTGCCGCATCGCGTCCGCCGCGTCGGCCGGGGAGTAGCGGGTGATGTGCTCCCGCGCGGTGGTCAGCAGTTCGGCCACCACGCTCATCCGACGGCCTCCCGCAGGAGCGTGGCCTGAGTCTCCAGCGCGGTCGTGTCGGGTTCCGGTGTGTCGCAACGGATTTCGCGCAGATGGTGGATGCCGGTCGGCAACCAGCAGTAGAAGTTCATCGTGCGCAGCGGCGGTGAGTACGCGTGGATCGACACGGCGGGCTCCATGCCCACGTTGACCAGGTTGTGCACGTAGTCCGCGCCGAACCCGACCGAGGCGCCGGTGGCGTGCCGCCTGGTGCGCAGCGCGTGCTGGCTGACCGAACCGAAGTCCTCGGTGAGCGATCCGGAAACGACGGTGAACGCGCCCACACTGCCGCCGTGGTCGTGCAGCAGGGTGTCCTGGCCCAGATCCCAGCAGATCAGCCAGACCTCGACGTCGTCGTCGCGTCGCAGGCGGGCGAAGTACCTCTCGGTCAGGTCGAACCGGACCGACGCCGACCAGACGTCCCGGCGCTCGGCCAGGTCGTCGACGATGTCCCGCAACTCGGCGGGACGGCGTGGAACAGCCACGAGACAAGCCCTTTCGCTTGAGCGCCCTCGGTGTCGTCGCACGCCTGCCGTTCCCGGCCTTCGCCCGACGCCAGCGTGAGCCGCATCTCGCTTGGAGCCGTGCCGCCGCGAACCCGAGATTCACTGCGGCATGGCCCATCAGCCACTATGGTGTTGTGATGCTGGCCGGAGCGTAACTCCGCCCACGCGGAAAAGGAAGGGTACCCGGTGCGTATCACCAGGGCACAGCGCAACGCGGTCGCCGAGAAGGTGACCAGCCTGGAGCGGACCTTCTACGGGCGCGGGCCGAGGAACGTCAAGGTGTCGGTCAGCGACGAAGATCCGGTCAGCCTCGTCGTGCTGTCGATCGACAGCCTCACCGTCGCCGATGCCGTGCTGTCCGAGCGCGGGCACCAGAGGGCCGTGATCAGCCACCACGAGGCGTTGCACGAAGCCACCAAGCAGGACTTTCTGGACGCGATCGAGGAGATCGTCGGCACGCCGGTGTCGGCGTACCTGACGCAGGTGCATCCGACGACCGGCTACGCGGTGCGGGTGTTCGTCTTCTCCGACCTGGGCGACTTCGACACCTGACCTGCCGCGTCGCGCTCCCGAAGTCGGTTATCCGAGTCGATCGCATGTTGTCCCTGTTCGGCGGATTCTCCGTCGGAAATCGGGTGTTAGAACTGTGTGTCGGCCGGAGGGGGCAAACATGCGGCGGATCGCGATCATCGGGGCCGGCCAGGCCGGGCTGGTGTTGGCGCTGGGACTGTTGCCGCACGGGTACGCCGTGACCGTGGTGGCCGAACGCGACGCCGAGGCCGTACGCTCCGGCAGGCTCATCTCCAACCAGTGCGTGTTCGCGCCCGCGCTGACCCGGGAACGTGAACTGGGCATCAACTTCTGGGACGCCGACGCCCCGCCGATCCGCGGTGTCTCGTTCGGTGCGGACGGTGAACCGGGCGCCGCACAGCGGCCCGGCATCGCGTTCCACGCCGACTTCCCGCACCCGGCACAGTCGGTGGACCAGCGGGTCAAGGTGTCGGAGTGGATGACCGAATTCGAACGGCAGGGCGGCCGACTGCGCTACCAGCGCGTGCTGCCCGAGGACCTCGTCGACTTCGCCCGCGAGTTCGACCTGGTGCTCGTCGCCGCCGGCCGCGGCCCGCAGTTCGACGCGCTGTTCCCGCGTGACCCGGCGTTCTCGCCGTACTTCGCGCCGCAGCGGTCCATCGGGATCACGTACATCCGCGTCCCCGGCGACCATCCCGGGTCGTCGTCGCTGACGTTCGGCATGGGGCCGGCGGGCGAGTTCTTCAGCCTGCCGGTGTGGTCGGTGACCGGCCGGGTGCAGGGGATCGGCATCTTCGCGGTGCCGGGTGGGCCGCTGGACGTGTGGGCCGGCGTGACCGACGTGGAGCAGCACCTGGAGGTGGTGCGCTCGCTGGTGCGCGACCACTACCCGTGGAACCTCGACCACCTCGCCGACGCCGAACCGGCCGCGCCGCAGGACTTCCTGCACGGCCGCATCCTGCCGGTCGTGCGTGATCCCGTCGGACAGTTGCCGTCCGGGGCGCTCGTGCTGGCGATGGGGGACACGGCCGTCACCAACGATCCGGTCGGCGGCCAGGGTGCGAACCTGGCCGCGTACGCCGCGCGGACCTACCAGGAGGCCATCCTGGAGCGCGGTGACCGGCCGTTCGACGAGGAGTTCATGCGTGACGCGTTCGCCCGCTACTGGACCCGCGCCCGGCACGCCACCCGCTTCACCAACGACCTGCTCGCCCCGCCGTCGGAGTGGGTGATGGCGACGCTGACGGCCGCCCAGACGCTTCCCGAAGTGGCGCGGCGGTTCGCCGGCATCTTCGAGGAACCCGAGCGGTACACGAGCTGGCTGACCGACGAGGCGGTGTCCCGGAAGTACCTGGCGGACGCGCAGGCCCGCGCCCACGCGTAGCGCGCGCCGGTGACGCGGGCTGTCGCCGTCAGTCGAACGTGATGACCGAACGGGCGCCCGACCGGCCCTCGGCCATGGCGCCGAGCGCGGCGTCGGCGTCGCGCAGGCCGATCGGGGTGAACTCGGGCAGGATGCCGTGCACCCGGGAAAACGCGAGGGTGTCTCGCGTGTCGTGCGGCGAGCCGGACGGGTTGGCC
>DASZXM010000650.1:0-3936 GCA_035546415.1 Pseudonocardiaceae bacterium | reverse complement strand
AACGCCAGCCTGCTGGCCGCCCTGGCCGGCACGCCCGCCGGCACGCCGGTGCCCGGCGCGATCGTGCTGCAGGAGGACATCGACGAAAGCCCCTACCGGCTCGACCGCATCCTCACCCAACTCGGCCACACCGGCTGGTGGCACCACGCGGCAGGCGTCGCACTGGGCTCCTGGACCGGCTGCGGACCCGAGGACCGGCTGCGAGCCCTGTTCACCGACCGGCTGGGCGACCTGGGCATCCCGGTGGCCCACGGACTGCCCTTCGGCCACGGCCCCACCCAGGCCACCATCCGCCTGGGCGCACCCGCTGAACTGGACGCGGACACCGGCCGGCTGACCGTGCGCTGACACGAACCGGCCGGTGCCCACGCGTTCAGCTCAGGACGCCTGCTCCGACGCCCAGTCGCTCAACTCGGTGTCCTCCCGCATCTCCCGCGCTCCCGGCGAGAGCGCCAGGATGAACACCGTCATCACCGACACCACGGCCACACCCATGATCACCAGCGGGATCAGCACCGACGCGCTGATACCACCGGCCACCGGCATGGTGTGGTCCAACTCCACGGTCATCGCCGCGATACCGGTGTAGTGCATACCGGTCACCGCGACGCCCATCACCACGGCCGCGGCCAGGATCGCCCTGGGACCACGCACCGTGACCGTGAACCACAGCGCCGCCGTGGCCGCCACGACCGCGATCACGGCCGACAGACCCACCAGCAGCAGGTTGTAGTGCTGCCTGCCCTGCACCTGCATGGCCGCCATGCCGATGTAGTGCATTCCGCAGACACCCAGGCCGGTGAACACCCCGCCGGCCAGAAGCGGCTGAATTCCGCCCCGCCCGTTGTTCACGATGAAAAGGCCGATACCGACCACCACGACAGCGGCCAGCATGCTTACCAGAGTGATCGGGACGTTGTACCCGATCGCCGTACCACTCATCGTCATGCCCAGCATCGCCGTGAAATGCATGACCCAGATCCCGGTGCCCCCGATCGAGATCGCTCCCAGGACCAACCAGCCGCGACGGGCCATTCCGGTGACCAACCGGGCGCGTTCCGTGCACAGCAGGCCCAACGCCGAACCACAACAGGAAACCAGGTACGCGAGGATCGGCGGCCACGTACCCAGGTTCAATTCCGCCAAAGGTTCACCCCAACTCGAAGCGAGCAATTCGAACATTTCCACGTGTTCGGCTCACGGCCCCCGAAAAGCGCGCGGGATCCAGGGACGTGAAACGCCGCTCCGGTCGTGCCCGCGAAATACCGTGCGCGCGTAGTTGAGCACGCATAAATGCGCCTCGCAAGCATGATCACCCACCGCGATCACGCGGCGGCGGGTGGTGGATCGATGAGGCACGCCGAACCACCCGAAGATCGCAAACCACCCGCCGGCCAATGGATTGAGTCAATCTGACTCAACTATCTTGCCAAGACAGTTGTAGGTGGGTCAGGATCGGGCACGTGACCCAATCCGGACTCCTGACCCGCCGCCTGGGACTGCTGCGCCAACACGACTTCCGCCACCTGTGGACCGCCGACGTGGTCAGCGAGTTCGGCACCCGGATCAGCTACCTCGCACTGCCCCTGGCCGCCGTGTCCTACCTGCACGCCTCGACGCTGCAGGTGTCGCTGCTGCGCACCGCGCAGACCATCGCCTACCTGGTGCTGGGCCTGCAGGTGGGCGCGTGGTGCGACCGGATGCGCCGCAAACCCGTCGTGGTCGCCGCCGACCTGGGCCGCTTCGCGCTGTTCGCCTCGATCCCGGCGGCAGCCGCGTTCGGCGCGCTGACCATCGGCCAGCTCTACGCCGTGGTCGCCGCGGCCGGCGTGCTCACCGTCTTCTTCGAGACCGCGGCACCGGCCTACCTGCCGGTCCTGGTCGACCAGCGTGACCTGATCGAGGGCAACACCAAACTCGCCGCGAACGCCTCGATCGCCGCGGTCGCCGCGCCGACGTTGGGCGGCCTGCTCGTGCAGTGGCTGGGCGCGCCGCTGGCGATCGGCGCCGACGCCGCCAGCTACCTGTGGTCGGGCGTGTGGCTGCGCGGCATCCACGCCGCGGAACCCCGCCCGCACCGGCCCGAACGTCGACACCTGGCCCGCGAGATCGGCGAAGGCCTGCGCCTGGTGTTCGGGCACCCGATCCTGCGCGCGTTCGGCGCGCACGGCGCCACCCTGGCGCTGTTCCAGTCGGCCAACACCGCCATCCTCGTGGTGTTCCTGGTCCGCGAGGTGCATCTGGCGCCGGTGGTGATCGGCGCGTTGGGCACGGCCGGCCTGCTGGGCGCCCTGTCGGCCAGCGCGCTGACCCGGCGGGTGGCCGGCGCGATCGGGTCGGCCCGCACGGTCCTGGCCGCGGGCGTGGTCGGCGGCGCGGCGTTCCTGCTCTACGCGCTCGTGGCACCCGGCTGGCGGCTGGTCTTCGAGGTGGCCGCCACGTTCCTCGCCAGCTTCGCGATCATCGTCCTGCACATCCTGCCCGTCTCCTACCAGCAGACCGTCTGCCCGCCGGCGCTGCTGGGCCGGATGAACGCCACCCTCAACTTCCTCAACTGGGGCGCCATGCCGCTGGGCAGTGTGCTGGGCGGGATCGCCGGTCAGGCACTCGGGCTGCGGCCCACGCTGTGGCTGGCCGGCGCGGGCACCCTGGCCGCATCGGCGTGGCTGGTGTGCTCGCCGCTGCGCGCACTACGGGACTTACCACCGCGGGACTTACCACCGCGGGATTTACCAGTGAACGATTCAGGCGAGCCCACCGGCGGCAACGAATAGTTCAACTGGCCGCTGTCGATTGCACGTGTTGCCCGGCTAGCGTGACAAAGCGCGAATTTCCTTCGCGTTTCACCGTGTTCGGGAGGCTCCATGCTGGTCAACCGGATCCGCCGCGCCACCCTGATGGGTGCCGCACTCGCCCTGTCCGCCGTCACCGTCACTGCCGTCTCGGTGAGCCCGGCGGCCGCGGACACCAACTCCGCGCCGCTGTCACAGGTCACCGTCACCGGCGTGCACAACACCTACAACACCGCCGACTACCCCTACCTGGCACAGGCCCTGGACGCCGGCACGGGCATGGTCGAACTGGACACGTGGACCGACGTGTTCACCGACGAGTGGAAGGTCAGCCACGACAGCCCGACCAGTAACGGCAACAACTGCGTCAACGCCTCCACCCCCGCCGACCTCTACACCGGCGGCGCCAACAAGGACCTCGGCCAGTGCCTGGACGACATCCGCGTCTGGCTGGGCGCCCACCCCGGCGCCGGCCCGATCATCGTCAAGGTCGAGATGAAGATGGGCTTCGAGGCCAACCTGGGCATGGGCCCGGCGCAGTTCGACTCCGTCGTGTCCAGCCACCTGGGCTCCACCCTGTACCGGCCGGCCGACCTGCTGGGCTCCTACCCGAGCCTAGACGCCGCCGCCAAGGCCAACGCCTGGCCGGCCCGCTCCGCACTGGCCGGCAAGGTCCTGGTCTACGTCATCCCCGGCACCGTGGAACTGGGCAACCCGTTCGACTCGCTGCACACCGACGTCGAGTACGCCACCTACCTGAAGAACCTGTACGCCTCCGGGAAGGTCGGCCAGGCCACCACGTTCCCGTGCGTGCTGGGCGCCGCCTCCGGTGACCCGCGCACCCAGTACTCCGACACGTCGATCCGCCCGTGGTTCGTGTTCTTCGACGGCGACGCCGCGACCTACGTGAACGGCATCGACACGTCCTGGTACTCCACCAACCACTACCTGCTCACCATGACCGACGCGCAGAACGTGTCACCGACCCTGGACGACACCAACCCGCCGGTCGCCGACGCGCAGGCCAGGGTCGCGCAGCTGGCCGCCGACCACGCCAGCATCGTCTCCAGCGACTGGTCGGGCCTGCCCGCGGTGCTCTCCGAGGTCCTGCCCCGCGGCTGACCACGGCGGCGGCCGGGTGTCC
>DASZXM010000649.1:0-13163 GCA_035546415.1 Pseudonocardiaceae bacterium | reverse complement strand
AGCCCGCCGACTGCGCACCGCGCACCTGCCAGGCACCCAGGTTGAGGTTCAGCTCGACGTCGTCCGGGCTGGCCTCCAGGATGTCGGCGGCCAGTTCACGGGCGCGTTCGATCACCTTGTCGGCGGCGCTGGCCACGGCCGAACCGCCCAGTTGCAGCGACCGCGACCCGAACGTGCCGACCGCCTTGGGCACCTCGTCGGTGTCGCCGTGCCGGACGGTGATCTTGTCCATCGGGATGCCCAGCCGGTCGGACAGCAGCATCACGAACGTCGTCGCGAGGCCCTGCCCGTGCGGGGAGCTGCCGGTGTAGGCGGTGACGGAGCCGTCGGCGTTGATGTCGACCCGCCCGCTCTCGCCGCCCGCGTCGCCGCCGGTGATCTCCACGTACGTGGAGACGCCGATGCCCAGCGCCACGACGTTACCGGCGGCCCGCCGCCGCTGCTGCTCCTCGCGCAGCTTCGGGTAGTCGACGGCGGCCAGCACCCGGTCCAGCGCGGCCGCGTACTCGCCAGTGTCGTAGTTGGCACCGCTGGCCGTGGTGAACGGGAACTCGTCGGGTCGGATGAAGTTGATCCGCCGCACCTCGGCCGGGTCCATGCCGATCTCGGCGGCGAACAGGTCCATCGCCCGCTCCACGGCAGCCGTCGCCTCGGGCCGGCCCGCACCGCGGTAGGCGGCGATCGGCGTGGTGTTGGTGAGCACGGCCGTGCTGCGGGTCTCGATCTTCGGGAAGTGGTAGACACCGGACGCCATCAGCTCGGTGAGCGTCGGCAGGAACGCGGCCCGCGAGTAGGCGCCCACGTCCTGCTGCACGTCCAGCCGGAACGCCTCGACGGTGCCGTCCCGGCGCCCGCCGATGGTGATCACCTGGCGCTGCGCGCGGCCGTGGGTCATCGCGGTCAGGTTCTCGCTGCGCGATTCGAACCAGCGCACCGGCCGCCCGGTCCGCTTCGCGGCCCACCCGAGCACGATGACCTCGTGGTCGGCGCCGATCTTCGCACCGAAGCCACCGCCCACGTCCGGCGCGACCACCCGGATCCGGTCCGGTTCGACGCCGAGCCCGGCGGCCAGCTGGCCACGGGCGATCTGCGCGTTCTGCGTGGACACCCACGCGGTGAGCCGCCCGTCCTCCCCCCACGCGCACGACGCGCCCCGCGTCTCCAGCGGGGCCGGTGCGACGCGCTGGTTGTTGATGGTGCGGGTGACGACGACCTCGCAGTCGGCGAACGTCGAGTCCTCGAACCCGCCGCCGTGCACCTGGACGACGTTGCTGTCCGTGCCGGGGAACAACAGCGTGTCACCGTCGATGGCGGCGTCGAAGCCGATCACGGCCGGCAGCGGGTCGTAGTCGATGTCGACGAGTTCGGCCGCGTCGGCCAGCTGGTAGCGCTGCTCGGTCAGGATCAGCGCGACCGGCTCGCCGACGTAGCGGACCACGTCGCCGGCCAGCCACGGTTCGACGACCCCGTCACCGCCGGACGGTGCGAGATCGAGGTCGGCGGCGGTGTACACGCCCACGACCCCGGGTGCCTCCCGGGCCGCGGTGACATCGACCGACGCGATCCGCGCGTGCGCCATCGGACTGCGCAGGAACATCGCGTGCGCCGCGCCGTTCAACAGGGGTTCGTGCAAGTCGTCGACGTAGGTGCCACCCGATGTGATCAGCTTCTGATCCTCGATCCGGACGACCCGGGTGCCCAACACGCTCATAAAGCCTCCACTGTGTGCCTCACCACCGGATCATGCCTGAGTCCGTCGCCACCCGGCGAACAACCCCCGTCAGACGGAAGACTACGGAAGACGTCAGCCGCTGATCCGCATCAGGGCCAGGTGGTCGCCGTCGACGGTGAACGCGAAGTCGGACGGCCCGTTGAACCCGTTGCCGCCCACCTGGGCACTGACAGTGACGACGTCACCGTGCGTCCGGACCCCGGTGACGTCCAGCGTGACCTGCTTGCCGATGAACTCGGCGTCGCTCCACTGCCGGATCGCGGCCGGCCCGGTGAACACCCGCCCCCAGTCGTTCACGGAGCCGTGCTCCCCGAAGAGCGCCAGAAACCCGTCGATGTCACCGTTGTTGGCCGCGTCGACGGCCGACCGAACGGGCCCAGGCAGCGCCGGCATACTCATGCGCCAGATTCTGCGCGCAGCGGCCCCCGGACGCCAGCGAAGTTCGCCGGCCGCGATGTCGCGCGACCGGTCGCACTCCGCCCGCCACACCGCGAAGGCCTCCCCACGTCGCCGTCCAGGGAGTCGAATCCGGGACGCTCTGCGCCGGCATCTCGCTCATGCGCGGCACCGCCACCGGGGTCGTCACCGGGGTCCGACGGGTCAGTGCGACACGGCCGACGGCGACCGCTCGAACAGGTCGACCAGCTGCGTCCGGATCTCCTGACGGGTGGCCGTGACCAGCACGAACACCGCTTCCCTCGCCAGTCGCTGGGCGTGGTGCGACATCAGCACCGATCCGCTGCCGAACGCCGCGACCGTCGCCCCGGCCACCCGGTAGGCCAGTTCCGCCGCCGCTGCCCGCGCGGCCGGCATCCGGTCCGGTGCCTCCAGGGCCGCGTCCAACCGGGCGCGCACGTCGGCGACCTGTGCGCCGAAGCAGTTCGCCAGGTCGGGCCGGTCACCCTCGGCCAGCAGCCGCACGCACCGGCAGGCCACCCCGAGTGACAGCGCCCCGTTGACCCGCGACACCAGCCAGTGCCCGGCGGTGAACTCCCGCGGCAGGACCTGCCGGGTGACGTGCTCGGTGGGCAGGAGATAGCCGTCGAACCGCAGCCGCACCGACGCCGTTCCCCGCGCCGCCACCAGGTCCAACGGCTCCACGGCCACATCCGCCAGGTCACCGGTCGGGATCACGCCGCTCACCACGGCGTCGACCCCGGTGTCCCGAGTGGACGCCGACACCAGCAGCAGGTCGACACCGTCCCACCCGCTGACCAACGGGACGTCGCCACGCAGCAGGAAACCGCCGTCCACCCGGGTCGCCACCAGCGCCGCGGGCTCCGGCGGCGCGGCGGCCGCGCGCAACCGCCCGTTCACCAGGCCGCCCAGGTACTCCGCCCACAGCGGCGTGTTGTCCGTGTCCGCCAGCGCCAGCACCACGCCGTGATGCTGGAGCCACGTGAACGCCGTCGCCAGGCACCCGCCCGCGAAGATCTCCACGATCTCCACGTACTCGGCCAGTCCCAGGCCCGCACCGCCGATCTCGGGCGGCGCCACGATGCCGTAGTAGCCCTCCTCGGCCAGCAGGTCGTGGTGACCCTCCGGCACCATGCCGGACACGTCGACCGCGAGCGCGGACGGAAAGAGCACGTCATCGGCTATCCGCCGGGCGCGGTCGATGAAGTCGTTCACTTCGCAAACACTACCGAGGGTCAGGTGGCCCGTCGGGCTCTCGACGTCGATGTTGCGTCCGAGACGGGTGGCCGGCCAAGACACAGCAACCGCACAGCTGGCACCTATTGCCCGGCGAACTCTCCCCCATACCGTCGGTGCACATGGCGGTCGACGAAACCATGGTGAGTGCACGCCCGCGGCAGCCCGTCGTACACCGGACGTGGACACCGGCCAGAGTCGCGGTCGCGGCGGCCGTGGTACTGGGCGCGCTCGCGGTCCGGTTGACGTTCTTCCAGTACCAGTCCGGGGACTACACCGCCTATTTCGGCCAGTGGTACCAGTTCATCGACCAGCACGGCCATTTCGCGGCGCTGAAGTACGACTTCGCCAACTACAACGTCCCCTACCTGTATCTGCTGGCAATCCTCACCTACACGCCGATTCCCGCGCTGTACGGCATCAAGCTCGTCTCCGTGGTCTTCGACCTGCTGCTCGCGTTCTTCACCTGCCGGATCGTCGCACTGCGCAGGCCGGGCACGTGGTGGCCACTGCTGGCCGCCGCGCTCGTGCTCTACCTGCCGACCGTCGTGATGAACAGTTCCCTGTGGGGACAGGCGGATGCCATCTACTCGGCGTTCGCGGTCGGCGGCGTGTACTTCCTGCTGCGTCGCAGGCCGTGGCTGGCGTGTCTGTTCTTCGGCCTGGCGTTCTCGTTCAAACTCCAGGTGATCTTCCTGTTCCCGGTGCTGTTGCTGCTCGTGTTGCGGCGGCGGGTGCCGTGGCGTGCCCTGCTCCTGATCCCCGGGGTGTACCTGGTGCTCGACGTCCCCGCGCTGCTCGCCGGGGCGAACGTCCACACGCTGCTCACGGTGTACGTCGACGAGGCCAACGCCTACGACCAGCTCACGCTCAACGCGTCGAACGCGTACCAGTTCCTGGGCACCGTCAGCGACACGACCCTGTTCAAGGGGATCGGCATCGCGCTCACCGGCAGCCTGCTGGTCGCGCTGATCCTGCCGGTCGTGGGACGGCGCGTGGAGATGACGCCGACCAGGATCGTGTTGGCCAGCGCCGTGTCCGCCGTGCTGGTGCCGTTCTTCCTGCCGGCCATGCACGAGCGGTACTTCTACCTCGCCGACACGCTGACCGTGATCGCCGCGTTCTACCTGCCGAAGCGCCTGTGGGCGCTGCCGGTCCTGGAACAGTTCGCGTCCGCGTTCTCCTACGCGCCGTTCCTGCTGCAGACGGCGCACGCCGGCAACGGCCCGGCCGACGGTGGCGGTTTCCGGGGCGCCACACCGAGTGGCGGCGGTGTCGGCGGCGGTGTCGGCGGCGGTGGCGTGCCGACGGCGACCCTCGTGAGCTTCCCGATCCTGTCCACGGCGATGCTCGCGGCGCTCGTTCTCGTGGTGTGGACGGCGATCCAGGACTTCCGGCGGCCGACTCCGGTCACAGGCTAGCGATGCCGTCGATACCCAGTCCGCTGGTGACGAGCCGTTCCTTGTTGTTGCCCAACAGCTGTCGGGTCCAGTCCAGCACGCCGCCGTCGCCGATGTCGATGCGGTCACCGCCGCGCGTGACGAGGACCTTGTAGCACAGGCCGGCGTAGTACCCGCTGCCGGCGACGCGGTCCGGGTCGTCGGTGACGTCCACATCGGGCACGCCGGCCCGGATCGCGTCGGCGACCGGCGTGAACCGCTTGTCGCCGACGGTGAGCCGGAGTTCGAGGGCGTTGTCGGTCCGGTTCCGGATCGCGGCCACCAGGAACCGCACGTGCTCCAGGATGTGTTCCCGCTCGAACGCCAGGTCGCCGGTGTCCCGACCCGCGGTCACCAGGCCGAACAGGCTGAAGTGGGCGAACCGGCCGGCACCGCTGACCAGTTGCGCCCGCACGACGCGCTGCGCGGCGGCCAGGCGCACCACGGCCCGGGACCTCGGGTCAGCGGTCAGCGACCGCTGCCGGCGGTGGGCGGCTTCCAGGGTGAGGCCGTTGGTGGCGTCGGCGGCGACCTCGGTGCCGCGGACCGTCGTGACGACGTTGTCCTGGTGCACGGTGCCGACCACCGAATGCGTGCCCAGCGGCGTGACCGGGGCGAGTGTCAGGACCTGGAAACCCTGGGGCAGCAAGGAGATCAGCCCGTCCTCGGCAGCGCGCAACCGGCCGAACGGGACGGTGGCGGGCGCGACGAACCGGTCCTCGCGGTAGCGGCGCAGCACGTCGGCCGGGGTGAGGCGATCGGCGCGTGACCGCATGACGCGCAGCAGCAGCGTGGTCAGGTCGGCGCCCGGCATGGCGGTGAGCCGGTCCACCAGGGCGGGGTCACCCGCCTGCCGTACCACCCGGTCCAGTGCCGTGTCCGTCATGGGCACCATGCCTACCACCGGGATCGTCGGACGGCGACCGACTTTCCCCCCAGCCCCTCCCGCACCGCCGGACCACCGGGGCCGTCACTAGACTCGACCCAGTGCGTAGGGGTTCAGCCGAGGGGCATCCGTTCATCGTTCTGGCGGTGGTGTTCCTGTTCATCCTCTTCGCCGTCACCACGGAGACCGTGCCGCCGCCGCCCAAGCCGAAGCCCGGTCCGCCGGTGAACGCGCCGCTGGCCATCGTGTCGCTCGGTGACAGCACCATGTCCGGCGAGGGTGCCGGCGACTTCGACCCGGCGACCAACGGCCGCAACGGCGACTGGTGCCACCGGTCCGGTGTGTCGGAGATCCACGAGACGCGCGTCGCGGGCGTGAAGAAGGCGGTGAACCTGGCGTGCTCCGGCGCGGGCACGGCACAGGTCGGCCTGGGGACGGCCAAGCAGTACGGCGAGGGGTCACAGGCGGCCCAACTCGGCCTGGTGGCCCGGAAGGACCGGGTCGTCGCCGTGGTCGTTGCGGTCGGTGCCAACGACGAACCCCACTTCGCAGAGGTGCTCAACGCCTGCGTGCAGGCGTGGGCGTCGCAGGGCAGTTGCAGCGCGGGGTTCGAGTCGCAGTGGCAGAAGCGCATCGACGCGATGGTGCCGAAGGTGGTCAAGACACTGCGGGACATCCAGAAGGTCATGGCGGGGGCGGGCTACTCGCACGGCGACTACCAACTGGTGCTCCAGTCGTACGCGGCGCCGATCGGGCCGGACATCGCGAGCAACCTGCTCGGCCTGGCGGGCTGCCCGTTCCGCGAGGTCGACCTGAAGTGGGTGCGCACGACGGCGGTGAAGGCGCTGGACACCGGACTGCGCAACGCGGCCGACCAGGCCGGCACGCGATTCCTCGACCTGGCCCGGGCCGGCGTCGGCCATGAGGCGTGCTCGGGTGGCGCCGACCCGTCGAACGAGTGGTTCACGCGGCTCACGGTGGCGTGGCAGGACATCACGAACGAACAGCGGGTCGGGCACGCGCTGCAACAGTCGTTCCACCCCAACGCACGCGGACAGGCCGCGTTCGGCAACTGCCTCGGGCAGTTCCTGGCCACGACGGACCGGGCGGCGGCGTGTCTGCCCGGTGCCCGCGGAGTGCTGCACCCGGCAGCCCTGGTCAGCGACGGCTGAACGACCCGAGCCCGCTCGTGGCCGCCGATCGGGATGCCGCCCAGCCGCGCGTCCGCCGCCCGAACACCACGCCCGCAACCCGCGACCAACCGGGATACCGCCCGGCCGCGCGAACGCCGCCCGAACACCACGCCGCGTCCCCACCGTCAACCGGGGTGCCACCGGGCGGCCGGTCGCATCCCCGAACAGCCGGCAACACCCCGGGTCGCGCGGGGTGCCCCCTGTCATTGCCTGCCGAGCGACTCCAGCAGCGCCGGCAGCCGGTCGTAGGCCTTCGCCGCCGCGATGTGGTCCCCGTAGTCGCGCGACGCGACGATCAGGCCGTCGCGCACCGTGACCACCATCAGGAACCGCAGCGCGAACTCCTTGCCGGTGGTCGTGACCACCCCGTGCACCCGGTACTCGACGATGATCTCGTCCGGGTCCGGTGTCTCGTGCACGGCGACCTCGTCGATCGCCGTGAACCGCCGTTCCCGCTGCGCGGCCGTCCACCGCCGCACCAGTCCGTCCCGGCCGACGTACCGGGTCGGCATGCCCGGCGGGGCGAACGGGATGTCGATCACGACGTCCGGCGCGTAGATCGAACCGAGTTGGTCGGCGTCGTTGGCGAGCACGACGCGGAACAGCGTGTCGATGACGTCTCTCGCGGTCATGCCGTCGCCCCCAGGTATTTGGTCACGTCCCTGCCGGTCGCGGCGGCCGCGCCGAGCATGTTGGTGTAGTCGCGGTAGCGCGTGATCAGCCCGTCCCGCACGGTGATCACGCCGACGCCGGACGGGAAACGGAACGGCCGCCCGGTCGACCGGGTCGTGCCGATCACCACCGACTCGATGATCACGACGTCGGGGTCGACGGTGTCGTGCACGACGGTGGTGAACTCGTCGATCTCGATCAGCGACCGCACGTCCCGCCGCGACTCGACCAGGTGCGCCCTGATCATCTCCCGACCTCGCAGTTCGTCCGGTGCGCCCGGGTATCCGAACGGGTACTCGAACAGCGCGTCCTCGGCGAACAGGTCGGTGAAACCGGACATGTCGGCTTCAGCGAGCCGCTGCCGGGCCAGTTCCGCGACCTCCCGCGCGGTCCGTGATGGTGCCATGATTCCCTCCAGATTTTCCGGGGCGTGCGCCCCGGTTAGACAATACGGGGCGCGCGCCCCGCTTGTCGAGACACATCGGCCGGCGCCGAAACGTCGGCGACCTACGCTGGCCCCATGGAGACCATCCGGCTCGCGGACGTCGCAGCGGTCCTCGCCGACCCGAGCCGTGCCACCATGTGTCTCGCCATGATCGACGGGCGCGCGTGGACGGTCGGCGAACTGGCCAAGGCCGCCGGCATCGCACCGTCCACGGCCAGCGAGCACGTGCGGCGCCTGGCCGACGCCGCCTTCACCGAGACCGTGCGGCAGGGCCGCCACCACTACGTGCGACTGGCCGACCAGCGGGTCGCCGAACTCATCGAACGGCTCGCCGAACACGCCCGCCACCAGCCGCCGCGCACCCTGCGGTCGTCGCTGCGCGCCCGCAGGCTCGCGTACGCCCGCACCTGCTACGACCATCTGGCCGGCCGGCTGGGCGTCGCCCTGCGGGACGGCATGGTGCGTACCGGCCTGGTCGACAACCAGACCGGCCTCGTGCTCACCCCGGCCGGCCACGACGTCCTGGCACAGTTGGGCGTCCCGATCCCGGAGCACGGCCGCCGGCCGCAGCTCAAGGAGTGTCTGGACTGGACGGAACGCCGCGAGCACCTCAGCGGCGCCGTGCCCACCGCCCTGCTGTCACACGCCGTCGACAAGGGCTGGCTGGACCGGGACCGGGACCGGTCGGTCAAGGTGCACGACAGCGCCGTGGAACCCTTGGCACTGCTGGGAGTCGACCTCACGACGTTTGCCAAGGCCGACGAGCCGGTGTGAAATCGACGGCGTGCCGACGATCACCGCCGATGACGGAACCGAACTCGCCTACCACGTGCACGGCGACGGCGAGCCGCTGCTGTGCGTGCCGGGCGGCCCGCTGCGCGCCGCCGAGTACCTGGGCGACCTCGGCGGTCTGTCCGCCCATCGCAGGCTGATCCTGCTCGACCTGCGTGGCACCGGCGACTCCGCCGTCCCGGCCGACTGGAAGGCGTACGGCTGGCAGACGCTCGTCGAGGACATCGAGACGCTACGGGCGAGCCTGGGCCTGGAGACGGCCGACATCCTGGCCCACTCGGCAGCCGGTGACCTCGGCATCTCCTACGCCGCACGGTATCCACGGCGGGTCCGGTCACTGGTGCTGGTGACCCCGTCACCGCGTGCGCTCGGCATCCCGGCCACGCTGGAACAGCGCCTCGCGGCCGCCGCCCTGCGGGCCGGTGAACCGTGGCACGCGGCGGCCGAGCGGGCCCTGCGGTCGATCTTCGCCGGCACCGAGACCGACGACGACTGGGCCGCGTTCCAGCCGCTGAACTACGGCCGATGGGACGACGCCGCCCGGGCGCACGCCGCGGCCGGTGTCCGGCAGCGCAACCAGGACGCGGCCGAGGCCTACTTCGAGTCGACGGCGACCCTGGACCCGGACGCCACCCGGACCGCCGTGGCCGAACTCGCCGCGCCGGTACTCGTCCTGGCGGGCGAACTCGACGGCGGTCCGCGGCCGGAGGTGGCCGAGCAGGTCGCCGCCGCGTTCCCGGACGCCCGCGTCGCTGTGCAACCGGGCGCCGGGCACTTCCCGTGGCTGGACGATCCCGGTTTCTTCACCGGGACCGTCGAAGGCTTCCTGAGCCGTCAGCCAACGGGCTCCTGAGCCGTCAGCCGTAGAGCCGCTTGGCGTACTCCGGGCCGTAGTAGCGCTCCAGCTCGGCCAGCGTGTCCTCGGGCCGTTCCAGTGTCTTGGAAATCAGCGCGCGGGACGGCACGGCGTCGGGCTCCCACGACTCGCTGCGCCACAGCGCGGACCGCAGGAACGCCTTGGCGCAGTGGTAGAAGACCTCCTCGATCTCCACCAGCATGGCCAGTTTCGGGCGGTGGCCCTTGACGGTCAGGTCGTCGAAGAACGGGGCGTCGCGGAGCAGGCGGGCACGGCCGTTGACGCGCAGCGTGTCGGGGCGACCGGGCACCAGGTAGATCAGGCCGACGTGCGGATTGCTCAGCACGTTCCGGAAGCCGTCCACCCGCCGGTTGCCCGGCCGTTCGGGCACGACGATCGTGGTGTCGTTCAGCACCAGCGTGAAGCCGGGTGGGTCGCCCTTCGGGGAAACGTCGCACGAGCCGTCGGCGGCGGACGTGGCGACCAGGCAGAACGGCGAGCGTGCCAGCCAGGCCCGGTCCAGGTCGTGCAGCGACGGGCGCACCTTGTCGGCCACCCTGCGCACCGGTTCGCCGACCAGTTCGGTCAGTTCGTCTACCGACGTGATCTCGGTGAATTCCGCGGTCTCGGTCACGATCCGAGGTTAGCGGCGACGGTCGATCCGGTCGAACGAGATGGATCAGACAGCCGGCGGACGGCCCTCGAACGGGGTGGAGAGCACGACCGTGGTGCGGGTGGACACGTTGGCCGACTCGCGGATCTGGCGAAGCAGTTCCTCCAGGCCCAGCGGGTTGGCGACGCGCACGAGCAGCACGTACGACTCGTCGCCGGCCACCGAGTAGCACGATTCGATCTGGGTCAGGTGCTGCAACCGGCTCGGGTAGTCGTCCGGCGCGGCCGGGTCGATCGGGGTGAGCGAGATCAGCGCGGTGAGCGGCAGGTTGAGCTGGTCGAGGTCGAGCTTCGCGGTGTACCCGCGGACGGCGCCGCGCTGTTCCAGCCTGCGGACCCGTTGGTGCACGGCGGAAACGCTCAGCCCGACGCGTTCGGCGAGGTCGGTCAGCGTGCAGCGGCCGTCCGCGACCAGTTGGCGCAGAATGGCTCTGTCGATGGCTTCCAGCGGCGCGGTCACAGGGAAACCAGGTCGTGCGGCCGGTTGTTCAGGGACGCGACGCCGTGGTCGGTGACGACGACGATGTCCTCGATCCGGGCGCCCCAGCGCCCCGGCAGGTAGATGCCGGGTTCGACGCTGAACGCCATGCCCGGCTCCAACGGGAGGTAGTTGCCCTCCAGGATGTAGGGCTCCTCGTGCACGTCCAGGCCGATGCCGTGGCCGGTGCGGTGGATGAAGTACTCGCCGAAGCCGGCGTCGGCGATGATCCGCCGGGCCGCGCTGTCCACGGCGCCCGCGGTGACGCCGGGCCGGACCATGTCGACGGCGACCTGTTGCGCCCGCTGCAACACGGCGTAGGTGTCGCGAACGTCCGGTTCACCGGGGTCGCCGAGTACGTACGTGCGGGTCGAGTCGGAGTTGTAGCCCTCGGCGACCGGCCCGCCGATGTCGATCACGATGACGTCACCGGCCTGGAGCACGCGGTCGGACACATCGTGGTGCGGGCTGGCACCGTTGGGCCCGGAGCCGACGATCACGAAGTCGGCGGCCGCGTGCCCCTCCTCGACGATCGCGGCCGCGATGTCGGCGGCGACCTGGGCCTCGGTCCGGCCCGGCCGCAGCCACTCGCCCATCCTGGCGTGCACGCGGTCGATCGCCTCGCCTGCCTTGCGCAGCGCGGCGAGTTCGTCGTCGTCCTTGCGCATCCGCAACTCGCGCAGGATCGGCCCGGCCAACACCTGCTCGGCGTCCGGCGCCTCGCGGCGCAGGCCCAGCACGTGCAGCGCGGGCATCATGTCGGTCACGGCGACGCGACGCGGCTGCCGTGCGGACCGCAGCGCCAACTGGAACGCGTTCTCGCCGTCCACCCAGGGGGCGACGGCGACGCCGAGGTCGTCGGTGGGCACGTGGTCGTAGCCGGGCCGCTCCAGGGCGGGCACGACGAGCGTGGGCTCACCGGCGGCGGGCAGCACCAGGCAGGTCAGCCGTTCGAACGACTCTCCCCCGACGCCGAGCAGGTAGCGCAGGTCCGAGCCCGGGGCCACGAACAGCGCGTCGACACCGGCCGCCGCGGCCGCGTCCTGGGCCCGCCGCAGCCGGGCGGACAGGGTTTCCGGGGTGGTCGCCATGCCGGGAGCTTAACCATCCGGCGCGGGTGGCACGCGCAATGGCAGGCTGTCCGCGTGACGCTCGTGCTCCTGGACTCAGCCAGCCTGTACTTCAGGTCGTACTACGCCCTGCCCGAGTCGATGACGTCGCCGGACGGCGTCCCGGTGAACGCCGCCCGCGGCTTCACCGACACCGTCGCCCGGATCATCACCGACCGGCGGCCGACCCGGCTGGTGGCGTGCCTGGACGCGGACTGGCGGCCCGCGTTCCGGGTCGAGCTGCTGCCCAGCTACAAGGCGCACCGGGTGGCCGACGAGGCGGCCAACATCGAGGAGGTCCCGGACACGCTGTCCCCGCAGGTCCCGATCATCCTGGACCTGCTGGACGCGGCCGGCCTCGCCACCGGCGAAGCGGCCGGCTTCGAAGCGGACGACGTCATCGGCACACTGGCCTTCCTCGAACAGCAGGACCCGGTCGAGGTGATCACCGGTGACCGGGACCTGTTCCAGGTGGTGCGGGACGAGCCGTCGCCGGCCCGGGTGGTGTACGTCGGCAAGGGTTGGGCGCGCGCGGAGATCCTCGGCACGGCGGAACTGGCGGAGCGCTACGGCCTGCCGGTCGTGGACACCGGCCCGGGCTACGCGGACATGGCACTGCTGCGCGGCGACCCGTCGGACGGCCTGCCCGGCGTGGTCGGCATCGGCGAGAAGACGGCCGCGAAGCTGATCACGGAGTACGGCTCGCTACACGGATTGCTGGTGGCCGCCCAGGAAGGCCGGGTACCGAACAAGGTGGCGGCCCGCCTCGCGGACGCCGCGGACTACCTGGCGGTGGCACCGAAGGTGGTCCGGGTCGCGACGAACGCCCCGGTGGAGATGTCCGGAGACGACACGATCCCGACCGAACCGAAGGACCCGAAACGATTGGCGGAACTGGCGAAACGCTGGGGCCTGGAGTCCTCGGTCAAGCGCCTGACGGACGCCATGGCCACCAACGCGAACCGCTGACCGCGAGGTATCAACCGGCCCGACCCCGACCTGACACTTCAAGGACAATCGCTAACGCCGGGACCGACCCGATCGACAACCGGGCGGAACCGAGGATCTCGCATGTGTCCGGGGAGAGGCGAATGTTCGAAGACGACTCACCCGCGACGCGAGTCGATCGGCTCAAGTCCGACTTTGCCAAGTATGTGGCAGCGTATGACACGTGGGCCACCGCGCGGTCGCCACTGGAGGCGCATCGCGAAACGATGGCATTGCGCCGGACGTTCG
>DASZXM010000648.1:0-1513 GCA_035546415.1 Pseudonocardiaceae bacterium | reverse complement strand
AGCGGTTGGCCATCGGCACGTTCACCACGGCGGGCGTGTCGCTGGTGCCCGAGGCACTGGCCACGTTCCGGCGCCGGCATCCGGACGTCCGGCTGTCCCTTCAGGACCTGGAACCGCCCGGCGGCTACGGTCTCGTCACGTCCGGCGAACTGGACCTGCTGATCACCCACCGATATCCGGGTATCGCCCTGCCCGACGCGCGGGGCCTGCGCCGGGCGCGGCTGCTCGTCGACCCGCTGCTGCTCGTGCTGACCACCGGCCACCGACTGGCCGGCAGCACCGACATCGACCTGGCCGAACTGTCCGAAGAGGACTGGATCTGCGGCGCGCCCGGGGTGGCGAACCGGATCACGCTGGAGCACCTGGCCGCCGGTTCCGGGTTCACGCCGCACGTCGCCTACGAGACCCAGGACTACCAGGTGACGCTGGCACTGCTGGCCGCCGGGCTGGGCATCGCGCTGGTGCCGGCCAGCGTGCTGCGCCAGGCGGGCGTCGGTGACTGCCAGACCCACCGGCTGCGCGGTCCGCGTCCGGTCCGCGAGGTGTACGTCGTGCACCGGGCCCGACCGCTGCCGCTGGTCGCCGACGTCGTCACGCTGCTGCGTGGAGTGGCTCAGCGGCACGTTCCCTCTCCGGATCCGGTGGTCGACCGTGAGCGCCATTCGTCCCGTCGGCGGAGTCCGTGATCGTCGCCGATCCGTACGATGCGCACATGGAACCGTTGGGGGGCGGAGATTCCCGGGATTTTCCGAACTATCCGGGCATGGCGGCGATACCGCAGAACACGATCGACCACCCGCGTCGGCCGGCCGAGGTCCGGGTGTCGTTGTGGTGCTGGTGGACGGCTGCCGCACTGTGGCTGGTGGGCGCACTGGTGGGGATGTGGCTGGGCAGTCGGCTGACGCCGTCGGTCACCTACGGCACGTCCTTCAGCTCGAACTACGACTCGCGGACCGGGCAGACGGTGACGACCACCGAGGCGCTGCGCACCGGCTCCACGTTCGCACTGACGATCATCCTGCTGGTCGCGGTGGTGTGGGTGGTGTTGCTGCTCGTGCTGGGTGCCGGCCGGCAGTGGGCCCGCGTCGCACTGACCGTGTTCGCCGTCGCGGGCGGGGTGGCCGCGATCAGCGAGGTGGCCGTCGTGTTGACCGGCGCACCCGGGCAGTCGGCCGGCACGGTACTGGGGACGGCCACGTCCAGTTGCGCCGTGCTGCTCACCGCCGCCGCCGTGGTGTCGATGTACCGGCACGGCGCCCAGTGGTTCTTCAGCCGCGAATAGCGCGCTCCACCAGTGCGACGGCGGCGTCCACGACGACCTGGCCGCCCGTCGGGTCGAACGGGCTGGACAACGCCTCGTAGCGGCCGGCCCGGTGGGCCGGTTCGTCGGCCAGGTAGCCGAAGTAGCCGTCCGTGTAGCCGACGATCCGGGTGTCGGCGAACGGGCTGCGGCGGCGGATCAGCTCGCCGTAGCAGGTGAACGGCTCGACCGGCAGGTGCACCCAGGCGACCT